>DATISS010000191.1:0-69246 GCA_035468565.1 Planococcus sp. (in: firmicutes) | reverse complement strand
ACAACCGAATCGGTATTTCTGTCAATTGTCGACCATGAAGAAACGACCTTGCTGGAAGCCGAATCCGACTGGACTTATTTGGACGATGGCACCGATCCCGGTTCTGACTGGATGCTGCCTGATTTTGACGACAGCGGATGGGAAGCGGGATCAGCACCTCTTGGTTATCCGGAAGGCGACGAGCGCGATCCTTTCGGAGAAATCCAGACAGTCATCGGATACGGGGATGACGAATCCGACAAATACGCGACTTCCTATTTCCGGACATCGTTCAATATCGATGACTCTGATGCGATCGGCAATTACGGCATCATTGATCTCGAAGCGGATGACGGAGCCATCATTTATCTGAATGGCGAAGAAATCGGCCGCTACAATATGCCGGATGGTGAAGCTGAATATGACGACCATTTGAACGATCTCGACAGAGAAAATATACCGCCGGAGAATAAATTGACGCGAATCACGTTGGATAGAGACGCATTGGCTAGTCTGGCAGACGGGGAAAACGTGCTCGCAGTGGAAGTGCGCCAGGACAGCCCGCAAAGTTCTGATGTTTATTGGGATATGGAATTTACCGTGAACTTGAAAACAGACTGAACATAAAAAGGAGAGCCGCATGGGCTCTCCTTTTTACGTTAGCTGTATGGTCAACCGAACAGCTTTAATTTCTCGATGCGCTGGATGGCTTCGACGATGCGTGCTTCATCCACGAGCAGGCCGACCCGCACGTAGCCTTCGCCGCTTTCGCCGAAGCCGCTCCCGGCCGCTACCGCTATGTCTGCTTTTTCCAGCAGGAGATCGGTGAACTCCATGCTTGTGAAGCCTTCCGGCACAGGAAGCCAGGCGAAGAAAGAGCCCTTAGGCGATTCGATATGCCAGCCAATGCGTTCGCATTCCGCCTTCAATACATTGCGACGGCTTTCATACGTGCCGTTCAATTCTTCGACGCATTGTTGGGTGGCAGTCAAAGCTTCTGCGGCAGCGATTTGCAGGGCTGGCGAAAGCCCGGCGAATAGATGGTCTTGTATGAGGTTCAATGCCTCAATCATTTTGGCGTTCCCGACAGCAAAACCGATGCGCCAGCCAGCCATATTATAGGTTTTGGATAAGGTGTACATTTCAATTCCGACTTCTTTCGCGCCTTCGGCCTGCAGGAAGCTCGGCGGCTTTACGCCGTCAAAGCCGACCCCGCCGTATGCGAAATCGTGAACGACACCAATTCCGTGGTGTTTTGCAAATTCGACGGTTTCATTAAAGAAATGATCGTTCGCAACGGCACCGGTTGGGTTGTTCGGGTAATTCAAGTACATCAATTTGGCTTGTTCTTTAACCGAAAGGGAGAGTTCCTCGTAATCCGGCAAAAAACTATTTTCCGCTTTTAATGGCATCGTTTCGAATCGTGCCTCGGCGAGCGGTGCGCCCGACAGGTAGTCAGGGTAGCCCGGGTCCGGCAGCAGCATGAGGTCGCCAGGATTCAGCAACGTGAGCGGCAGCTCCACAAGGCCGATCTTCGTGCCGGCAAGCACCGCTACTTCCCTGTCAGGGTCTATGTCTACGCCGTATTCGCGTTTATAGAATGCCGCAGCGGCTTGATGCATTTCCGGAATGCCGCGGAACGGGGAATAACGGTGATTTTGCGGATCAGCCACCGCTTCTTGCATCGCTTTGACGATGTGGTCCGGCGTCGGCTGATCCGGATTTCCCTGTCCCAGGTTGATGATGTCGCGTCCTTCAAGCATCGCTTGTTTCGTGCGGGATGCGAGTTTTGAAAAGAATTGTTCCGGCAATTGCTGCAGGCGGTTTGAAAATTCCATATAATAGCCCCTCATTTTCTAAATAATTGCACTTCTATTCCAAATCTTATAGAGTTTAACTTAACTTGTCTACTGGAGGAGAATAAAATGAAGATTGCATGCGTACAGATGGATATCGTTTTTGGAAAACCTGCGGCGAATTTTGAAAAGGTAGAGGCTTATTTGAAGGAAGCGGCAGCAGGCGGGGCGAAAACGATTGTCCTGCCGGAAATGTGGAATACGGGTTACGCCTTGACGGAATTGGAAGAGCTGGCTGACCGGGATGGCCGGACACTTGAATTTCTGCAAGATTTCGCGAAACGGCATGGCGTCAATATCGTTGGAGGTTCAGTGTCCACCAAAAAACAAGATGGCTTCTATAATACGATGTACGTTGTCGATAAAACCGGTGAACTGGTGTCGGAGTATGATAAGGCGCACCGTTTCGGGCTGATGGATGAGCATATCCATCTTGAAGAAGGCGAGGGCCTGGGCACTTTCGAACTGGACGGTACGGTTTGTGGCGGCGTGATTTGCTACGATATCCGCTTTCCGGAATGGATCCGGGCGCAGGCGCTCAACGGGGCGCAGGTCATTTTCGTGCCGGCGGAATGGCCGGAAGCCCGCATTGACCATTGGCGCATCCTGCTACAGGCGCGTGCCATTGAAAACCAATGCTTTATCGTCGCGGTGAACCGCATCGGCAGTGATCCGAAAAATGAATTCGGCGGCAGTTCGATGGTCATCGCGCCATGGGGAGAAATCCGCCTCGATATGGCTAAGCAAGAAGGAATTGGCTATGCGGACATTGATTTGGCTGAAGTCGAGAGTGTCCGTGAACGCATACCGGTGTTCGCTGACCGCCGGGAAAATCTGTACATGAAATTCAAATGACAAAAAAAGAGCCGTGCTGACTTTATGGTCAGTCCGGCTTTTGGGCTGGTACGTCTTTTACCATATGATGGAAAGGCTCGCCGATAATGGTCCACGGTTCGGAAATCGAATAGCCGAGCCTTTGGTAAAGGCGTATTGCCGCTCTTTTTTCTGTATCGACATTCAGTGACAGCTTGCCGCCGCCTTTGGCTGAAACGACTTTCTCAGCGTGGCGCAATAGTGCCGTGCCGATGCCTTGTCCTTGGAAAGCTCCATCTACTGATACGGTATCGATATACCATTCATCGAGGTGGGCTTCCCTTTCGATCGTCCGCTCATGCCCGCTTTTTCTCAGTTCATCGTAGAGGAAACGGTCGAGCGCTTCCGCTTCGCTGCCATGGTAAAGCACCAGCACTCCGGCGACGGTATTGCGGAATTCTGCTATATGAGTGAAGCGGTGGCTGTGCCGTGTGTTTTTGCCGCGGACCATGTCGCTGATTTTAGCAAGGACCAATTGCGGCTCTTGCTGTGCAGTCATATGATTGGCGATGTCCCCGATGGCATTGACGATGAGCGGCGCAGCCGCTGCTCCATCCTCAGGCCGGGCCTGCCTCAGTCTAATATCCATTCCATTAGCTCCTTTTGCTTGCTTATTACCTATACGCACTGAAATAATAAAGAAACCGGAAGAAATGATTTTCTTCTATAGAATTACGTTACCATTAAAGGAGAGAAGCTGCATGGCTTTACACAGTTTTCATTTAAAAGCGGATTGGCCGGGCTTGCGCAATGATGTCGGAGAAATCGAATCGGGGAATTTAAAGACGCAGATTTCCATACCTCCAGAAATGGACGGCCCTGGAGTCGGTACCAATCCGGATGAGATGCTGCTGGGCGCGGCAGCCACTTGCTATATCATCACGCTGGCGGCGATGATGCAGCGCAGCCATTTGGAGAAGGAATCCTTGACGATGGAATCGGAAGGGATCGTGGAAGTGGAAAAAGGGGTGATCACTTATAAAAAAATCATTCACCGCCCGCAAGTTGTCTTGAAAACGGATGCGTCTGAAAAAGATCTCGAACTGGCCCATCGGCTGGCGGAAAAAGCGGAATCGTCCTGCATGATCAGCCGAGCTATCAAAGGCAATGTCGAACTCGAGCTGCAGGCCAATATCCAGCCATTTGCAACTATAGAAGAAACGTGTGGAAATGTTTAACCCGAAAAATGCCGGGTAGGGTAATGAGGTAGATCAAATCAGAAGAGGAGTGTTGCTAAATGTTCAATTACACAGTGGAAACAGGAAAAACGATGGACCAGGCGGTCAAGTCATTGGAAGAGAAACTGAAAGAAGAGCAGTTCGGGGTTTTATGGAATTTTGACTTAACGGCGAAATTGCAGGAAAAAGGGGAAGATTTCAGCACACCGTATACCATTCTGGAAGTGTGCAACCCGAAAGAAGCCAATAAAGTGTTATCTGCCAACCTCATGATCGGCTATTTCCTGCCATGTAAAATTGTTGTCTACGAAGAAGGCGGCAGCGTTAAAATCGGCATGCCTAAACCGACTGCGATGATTTCAATGGTAGAAGACCAGGATGTCCAAGCCATTGCCGAAGATATTGAAAAACGATTGATCAATGCAATCGACAACAGCATCCAATAATGTTTTAGAAGAGACAGGCAAGAGAACGAGTGCCAAGATAAAATCAAGGATTCAAATGGTTGACAACATACCCTTAGGGGTATATTATAAGGGGTGTAAACAACACATCTCTTATAATTTTTCGAGGAGGAACGAAAGATGGCATACGATAAACGCATTGAAAATCGGCTGAAACGGATCGAAGGCCAATTGCGGGGCGTGCTGAAAATGGTTGAAAATGACGGCGAATGCCGCGATGTAGTCATGCAGCTTTCCGCAATCAGAAGCGCTGTCGACCGCACAATCGGCGTAGTAGTCAGTGATAACCTGGAATCTTGCGTCCGCCAGAGCATTGAAAAAGGCGAAGGTACGGAAGCGGTAGTAAAAGAAGCAGTCGAATTATTAGTGAAAAGCCGGTAATAAAGTTTCCGGTTGACATAGAGAACTATATGCTTTAACATACCCTGTAGGGTATATGAAAAGTGCAGCGACACTTTAAAACGCTCTTTTTTTTGAAGAAAAAAATACCCCTATGGGTAAAAACACGGAGGCAATTAAATGACTGAAACTAAAAGAACGACCATCGTACTCTTCAGTGGGGATTACGACAAAGCAATGGCAGCGTATATTATCGCAAATGGTGCTGCAGCATACGACCACGAAGTGACGATTTTCCACACATTCTGGGGATTGAACGCATTGCGCAAAGAAAATCCGCCGGAAATGAAAAAAGGCAGATTGGAAACAATGTTCGCGAAAATGATGCCAAGAGGCGCTGATAAATTAGGGCTTTCGAATATGCATTTTGGCGGAATGGGACCGAAAATGATCAAGCAAGTCATGAAAAAGCACAACGCCATGACACTTCCACAATTGATCGATATGGCACAGGAGCAGGACATTAAAATGGTAGCCTGCACAATGACAATGGATCTTCTTGGACTAGACAAATTGGAATTGCTCGACGACATCGAATATGCGGGTGTAGCAGCATATCTTGGCGATGCAGAAAACGGCAACGTAAACTTATTCATCTAATTGGCTCGGCCAAACCGAATAGAGAGGGAATGATGAAAATGGATATTCTTTTATGGGTTGTAATCGGGGCCGCGGCTTTGTGGATTGGATACCGTCTCACATCTCCGCAAAAAGGCGTGCAGTCGATTTCGACTGAAGAACTGAAATCCCAGCTAGGCAGTAAAAACAAACAATTCGTTGATGTACGGACTCCAGGCGAGTTTAAAGGAAACCATGTTAAAGGATTCAAAAACATTCCATTGAACGACCTGCCGAAACGCATGGGCGAATTATCGAAAGACAAAGAAGTGGTAGTTATGTGCCAAAGCGGCATGCGCAGCAGCAAAGCCAGCCAAATCTTGAAAAAGAACGGCTTTGAAAAAGTCTTGAATGTACGAGGCGGAATGAGCAGCTACCGTTAAAGAAAAAGAATATATCATGGTTTCCGTTCAGGTGGACGGAGCCATAATCTTAGGAGGATAATTCATGATTCAAACTGAAAATGTATTAGACGCAAAGGGGCTTGCTTGCCCGATGCCGATCGTAAAAACAAAAAAAGTGATGAAAAACCTAGGTTCAGGCGAAGTACTTGAAATCCAGGCAACTGATAAAGGGTCGACTGCTGATTTTCAAGCTTGGGCTAAGAGCTCGGGGCATGAATACATCGGCACTGAAACAGAAGGCGACGTTTTGCGCCATTTCCTGCGCAAAGATGCGGCGGGTTCAAAAGAACAAGCAATCGCTATTCCTGAAGTCTCTTTGGATGCTTTCAAAACTAAAGTTGAAAATGGTGAATCACTGACGATTTTGGATGTTCGTGAGCAAGAGGAATTCGAAGAAGCGCACATTCCTGGCGCCATCCACATCCCGCTTGGCGAAGTGGAAAACCGCATGAACGAATTGCAGGCGCAAGATGAAATCCACATCATTTGCCATTCCGGCCGCAGAAGCGGAATTGCCGGGGAAATGATGGCGAAAAAAGGATTCGGAAAACTATTGAACGTAGTACCGGGCATGCGCGACTGGACAGGCAAAACTGAATAATCCAGTCCGCAAAATTCTATAACTTCAACTAAAGAAGTAACTTATTGAAAATCACTCCTGACGCTTTGGGCAGAGCAAAGATTATTGCTCCTGCGCAAGCTCGTCGCAAAGGAGGTGCCGAGAAGAACACTCGTCTCATAGCTTCGTCTAGCCCCTTGATGCGCCGTCGCTAAGAGATCCCTCAATATGGAGCAAAACAGCGGAGAAAACCTTACTGCTCCTGTCCCTGTCCCTGCAACGCTTCGCTAGCTTCGGGACATGAAAAACCGTTGCCTCGCTACGCTAGCTTCGGGCCAAAAAGTACGTTGCAACGCTTTGCGCGTCGTCGCAAAGAATGGCCCTCGCCCGCGGCAAGCGCAGCTGTTTTGCGGAATATCAATATACTGAATCTTAAACTAGAACCTATTAAAAGGAGCTTGAAAAATGACTAGAAAAACAGCAATCATCGCCTCTAACGGCGGATTATTCGATGCATATAAAGTATTCAACATCGCGACAGCTGCAGCTGCAACTGATCACGAGGTAGCAATTTTCTTCACGTTTGAAGGCTTGAACTTAATCCATAAAGAAGCGAACCAACAGCTTCCAATGCCTGAAGGCAAAGAACATTTCGCGGAAGGATTCGCGAACGCGAATGTACCTGCAATTCCTGAACTGATTGAAATGGCAAAAGAGCTTGATGTGAAATTCATCGGCTGCCAGATGACGATGGACGTCATGGGCCTTGAAAAAGAAGCATTTGTTGATGGCATTGAAGTAGGCGGAGCGGTAACGTTCCTTGATTTCGCACAAGACGCTGACGTAACGTTAACTTTCTAATTAAACCGATATTTTTTTATCAAAAATAATACCTATGGGGGTACTTGATCTATGACTGTAAAACCAATGGCTGCTAGTGAAGTAGCAAAGAAAGTAATCAATGACGAGCCTTTATTCATCCTGGATGTGCGCAATGGCGATGCTTTTGCGGATTGGAAAATCGAAGGCGGCAATATCCAATATATAAATACACCTTATTTTGATTTATTGGACGGCGTCGAAGAAGTGGTTTCAGAACTGCCGACAGACAGAGATATCCTTGTCGTCTGCGCAAAAGAAGGTTCATCCATCATGGTAGCGGAAATGCTGTCTGAAGAAGGCGTCAACGCAGCTTATCTTTCAGGAGGTATGAAAGCGTGGAGTGAACACCTGGAACCAGTAAAAGTCGGTGATTTGAAAAATGGCGGGGAATTATATCAATTCGTTCGCATCGGAAAAGGATGCCTGTCTTATATGGCCATTTCTGAAGGCGAAGCCGCTATTATCGATGCAACACGCATGGCTGATATCTTCTTGGACTTCGCGCAAGAAAAAGGCGCTGTAATCAAGCACGTATTTGACACGCATCTTCACGCCGACCATATTTCCGGCGGCAGAACAATCGCTGAAGCGACAGGCGCAACTTACTACTTGCCGCCAGCTGACGCGGAAGAAGTCGTATTTGAATACCAGGCATTAGTCAACGGCCTTGAAGCGTACATCGGCAGCACGAAAGTCGAAGCGCTATATTCACCAGGACACACAATCGGTTCTACATCATTCATCGTGGACGACCAATTCTTGATGACGGGCGACATTCTGTTCATCGATTCGATCGGCCGCCCGGACCTTGCAGGCCTTGCAGAAGACTGGGTATTAGATTTGCGTGAATCACTTTACAGCCGTTTCCAGGAATTGGCTGAAGAGCTGACGGTATTGCCGGCGCACTTTATGATCATTGAAGAATTGAACGAAGACGGCAGCGTCTCTAAAAAATTAGGCGAGCTGTTCAAAGAGAACCACGGCTTGAACATCAGCGACGAACAGGAATTCCGCGACATGGTCACGAAAAACCTGCCACCGCAGCCTAACGCTTACCAAGATATCCGCAAAACGAATATGGGCAAAATCACACCGGATGAAGAAGTTCAGCGTGAAATGGAAATCGGGCCGAACCGTTGTGCGGTACGGTAACGAGCAATAAATAAAAAGGCGATGCCTGGCCACAAGCCTCATAAGGCAGTCGCGGAACCACAAATTCAATTGACATTAAAAGGAGATTTTTTGATGAACTCACATAAAGTATTAGACGCAAAAGGCTTGGCTTGTCCAATGCCGATCGTAAAAACAAGAAAAGAAATGAAAGCAATGGATTCAGGGCAAGTCTTGGAAATCCTAGTAACAGACAAAGGTGCTAAAGCTGATTTGACTGCATGGGCAAAATCCGGAGGCCACGACCTTCTGGATCACCAAGTAGATGGCGACGTCCTTAAATTCTGGATTCAGAAAGGCTAAGAGTTTAAAGGAGGGGCGTCGGCAACGATGCCCTTTTCTCTTATGAAAAGGTGGGATTCTAATGAGTATTGATTTTATTATTGTTATTTTCTTAATCGGATTCATTGGCTCTTTCATCTCCGGAATGGTCGGGATTGGCGGCTCTATCATCAAATACCCGATGCTGTTATATATACCGGTGATGCTTGGCTACACGGCGTTCAGCGCCCATGAAGTTTCCGGAATCAGCGCCATACAGGTGTTTTTTGCAACGATTGCCGGCGTATGGGCATATCGGGGAAGCGGCTATTTGAACAAAACCTTGATCACTTATATGGGTGGCGCAATACTCGTGGGTAGTTTCATCGGCGGCTTTGGGTCGACGTTGATCTCTGAAGGCGCCATCAACTTTGTTTACGCGATTTTGGCGACAATTGCGGTCATCATGATGTTTATCCCGAAAAAAGATTTGGACGACAAACCAGCCGATAAGGTCACATTCAATAAATGGTTGGCTGCCGGTTTAGCGTTTGCGGTCGGAATCGCCGCTGGCATCGTTGGGGCAGCGGGTGCGTTCATCCTTGTGCCGATTATGCTGGTGGTCCTGAAGATACCGACGCGAATGACGATTGCGACATCTCTTGCAATCACGTTCATCTCGTCGATCGGTTCAACAATCGGGAAGATTGCAACAGACCAGATTCTTTACGGTCCGGCTGCGGTCATGATTGTGGCTAGTATCATAGCGGCTCCGATTGGGGCGAAATTAGGCCAAAAAATGAATACGAAATATCTGCAATGGATTTTGGCGCTGTTGATTTTAGGGACAGCAATCAAAATTTGGTCGGATATTTTATAAAGAAAAAATGGCACTGGATTATCCAGTGCCATTTTTCTGTGCAAGCGGGTGCTTACGGCTCAACGTGAAAATCCGGTTCGACGGATAGGTGAAGGCTCCAAGGGAAGGGTCTTGCGCCGCCTGATGCATCGCAACGGCTACACGCCGTGCGCTGATCGGCTTGTACTTTTGCAGCCGTCCGACTAGCAGTGGGCTGAACACCGGGCTGAACAGGACCGCTGCCTTTTCGCCTAAGCGGAATTCTTTGCGGTCCCCGAGCAACAAGGAAGGCTGGAAAATGTGGAGCGCGGGAAATCCGGTTTTCTTCAACGCGTCCTCTAGTTGGCCTTTGGTCCGGCTATAGAATACTTTAGACGTTGAATCGGCGCCGAGTGCGGAAATGGCCAGGAATTTTTGGGCGCCTTGCCCTTTTGCCAATTCCGCCAGCTTTGCCGGGTATTCGTAATCCACTTTTCTGAACGCTTGCTGGGATCCTGCTGTTTTGATCGTGGTGCCCAAGCAGCAAAAGACGTCATCCGCACCAAGTGATTCGCGGAAATTTTCAAGGCGGTCAAAGTCGACGACCAATTGTTCAAGTTTGGGATGCTTGATGTCGAGAGGGCGGCGTCCGATTATTTTGACGGAATCATAATGGGGGCTCTCCAGCAGAATATGCATCAGCTCATTTCCGACCAATCCGCTGGCTCCTGCGAGCAGTGCGGTTTTAGTAGCGTGTTCCATGGAATCCTCTCCGTTCTTATCAATCAGCGTTGTGTTATTGATTATACTACTGAATACTTTCAGACAGAAAGGATTTCAACTACTGCAATGGGGGAATAGTTTAAAGTGAAGAGAGGAGTGGCAAAGCATGACGGAATTTCTTTTTATCTTGCTTTACTCGGCCATTATGTGGCTGGCGATCGAAATCGCGGTTATGCTTTTCATGGCGACAGGACTGAACAAGCCGATAGCCCGCTATCAGGTTATTTCCATGCTGACAGCCACTGGTTTTACGTCGGAAGAGTCTAGACTGATCGTCGACCATCCGATCCGCAGGAGAATCAGCGCAGCGGTCATTCTGTTCGGCTATTTTTCTCTGGCCGTTATGATTTCTTCCATCGCAACAATCCTGTCTAATGATTTGAGAATAAATGTACTTTTTATAGTGATAGCTGTTTTTCTGACAATCTTGCTCTTATTAAAAAGTGGAGGGATAAAAGCCTTTTTGACTGATAGATTCGAACACGAAATGGAAGAGGCATACGATCTGGAAGATTGGCCGTTGAAAACCGCATTGTCGCTCGAAGACAATGACATGGTGGCGCTGCTGGAAATCAAGAATGGCTCTGAATACGCTGGAAAGACAGCGGAAAAGCTATTGGACAGGGATGACGATATCCACTTGCTTTTTATCAGAAGAGGCAGCGCCATCGTAAGGAAATTGGTTTTTGAGGAAACTTTGCAAATTGGTGACTTGGTGATGATTTTTGGAGACAAAGAAACCATAAAGAGCAGATTCCGCGAGATGCTGTCAAATAAAAGGCTATAATTGCAACCCACAGCAGGAATCGTCAAGTGATCCGTTTTCAAATTCCTTTGTTTTTCTGGTGAACAGCGTACAATGGAAGAAAGCGGAGAATGAAAGGACGAATTGTATGAAACCAGTAATTGTAGCCGAAAAGCCGAGCCAGGCAAAAGCATATGGCGAAGCGTTTAAAACATCCAAACGGGATGGCTATCTGGAAATAGCGCCGGATGCGATTTTTCCGGAAGGCGCCTATATCACATGGGGAATCGGCCATCTGGTGGAATTGAAGGAGCCGAAGGCCTACGATCCGAAATGGGGGCGCTGGAAGCTGGAGGCTCTGCCAATTCTGCCTGAAAAATACCAATTCCAGGTTGCGAGAGGAAAATCGCAACAATTCAATATTATTAAAAGATTAATTTCACAAACAGACACCGTCATCAATGCGTGCGACGTTGACCGTGAAGGTTCCAATATTTTTTACAGCATTTATTACCAGACAGGCGTGAAAGGCAAGAAAATCCAGCGTCTGTGGATCAATTCACTCGAAGTGGAGGAGGTCCGCAAAGGGTTCCAGCAATTGCGCGACAACAAGGAGGACTTGTTGCTTTACCAGGAAGCGAGAGCCCGGCAGATCAGCGACTGGCTGGTCGGCATGAACGGTTCCCGTCTGTATTCACTGCTGCTGCAGGAAAAGGGCATACACGAAGTATTCGCCATTGGAAGAGTGCAGACGCCGACCGTTTTCTTGGTCTATCAGCGCACGATGGAAATCGAGGCTTTCGTGCCTGAACCGTTTTATGAAATCGAAGGCGTGTTCACTGCGGAAAAAGGACGCTATAAAGGAAAAGCAAAGTTCAAAGCGAAAGAGCGGCGTGAAGCGGAAGAATTGCTGCAGAAACATGGCATCACCGGAAAAGCGGATGGGGTAGTAGCGCAATTGAAAACCGTGGAGAAACGGATGCCGCCTCCGATGCTGCATTCGTTATCAACATTGCAGGCTACCGCGAACCGAAAATGGAAATACAGCCCGGCGAAAGTGCTGTCGGTCATGCAAGGGCTATACGAGAAGAAGCTCGTAAGCTATCCGCGGACCGATACCCAGCATATTACACCGGCGGAATTCAGCTATGTGGCGGGGCAAGTTGAATCCTACCAAAAACTGATCGGCGCGGAATTTCCGGTGGCATCAAAAACGCCGAAAAAACGCTTTGTCGACAGCTCAAAAGTCCAGGAACATTATGCCATCATTCCTACCAAGTCCATTCCTACCGTAAGAAAGCTTGAAGGCTTGGCGCGCGATGAACGGAATCTGTATGAGGAAGTGCTGAGAACGACATTGGCGATGTTCCACCGGGATTACCGCTACGCGGAAACGAAAGTCATGACGGATGTAAATGGTTTGGGGTTCTTGACGACTGGAAAAACAGATCTCGACCAAGGCTGGAAAGATCTGTTTCCGGCTGCCAAGGAAGCAAAACAGGAGCCGCCGCTGCCTGAACTGCGCGAGCAGGAACCGGTAAAGGCTGACGTAGCTGTAAAGGAAGGCATGACAACGCCTCCGAAACCATATACAGAAGGCCAATTGATCGCCATGATGAAAACATGCGGGAAGTATGTAGACGATGTGGAAGATACTGAAATCCTTAAAGAAATTGAGGGGCTTGGGACAGAGGCGACGCGGAGCAGCATCATCGAGACGATCAAGCGCCACGAATACATTGAAGTGAAGAAGAACATCGTTTCAATTACCGGCAAGGGCCGCATTCTGTGCCAGTCGATTGAAGGTAATCTGCTGTCAAGCCCTGCGATGACCGCTAAATGGGAAACTTATTTGAAGAAAATCGGTAGGGGGGAAGGGTCCCCGGAAGTGTTCCTGGCAACAATTGCAAAATTCATCCACAAGCTTCTTGAAGATGTTCCTGCTCAGATGAAGCAGAACGGCCTGCCAGACAAGTTGGCGATGCCGGACAGCAAAGAAGAAATAGCCCTGTGCCCGCGCTGCAAGAAAGGCATGATCATCTCGCGCAAAGGGGCATACGGCTGCACGGAATACGATAATGGCTGCAAGCAATCGTTTCCGAATGTGTTCCTGAAAAAAAGGCTGACCGCGAAGCAAGTGGAGTATTTATGCACAAAAGGAAAAACGCCGGTCATCAAAGGCTTTGTGTCAAAGAACGGCAAAAAGTTCAATGCGAAGCTAGTACTTGAGGACGGGAAACTGAAAATGGAATTTTAGCAATCTGAAAAACGGGTATGAATATAAAAAGCATATGTGGGAGGATGATTGGAATGGAAACGATAACCTTGTTCGTAAAAGAAGCCACTTCCGAAAAACCGATCCGTGCCCTTGAAGCTGTTATTACGGCAATGGATGGGGTCGAGCGGGCGTTGGTCGACACGGCGGATGGCGAAGTGAAAATCACTTTCGATGAAAAGGTTTTGAGCCAGGAACAGCTTGTTGAAAGAATTCGGCAAGACGGCTTCCATATCGTTTAAAGCAAATGGTGAATCCTTGACGCCAAAAAGGTCGCCGTCCCAGTTAATGTTGAGAAAGACAAAGGCTGCCGAGAGTTTTTCTCGGCAGCCTTTTAACTTTTCACTCGCTAGTGCCTATCACTCGTATTTGCCTTTAAGCGGCACAAACAATACATTATCAATAACGGTTTTGTGGAGCTTGCCTTGTTCATCTTTTTCAACCAGCTGCAAATCCTGCATAAATGAGCTGCCGACTGGAATTAGCATTTTTCCGCCAGGCTTCAATTGTTCAATGAGTTCTTGCGGTATTATGGCAGCGGCAGCCGTCACCATGATGCGGTCGAAAGGAGCATGTTCCGCCCAGCCATAGCTGCCATCATCAAGCTTGAAATGGATATTGTCAAAACCGGCTTCCGCTAAGTGTTTTTGAGCACTTTTATGCAGTTCTTCAATGCGTTCGACGGTATACACGGCATCGGAAAACTTTGCAAGCAAGGCAGTTTGGAAGCCAGAACCAGTTCCAATCTCCAATACTTTTGAAGTTGGCTTCAGGTCTAAAGCAAGTGTCATTTTCAAGACAAGCGATGGCTGGGAAATCGTCTGTTTGTGGCCGATTGGAATCGCTTCATCCAAACCGGCAAGGTCTTTGTGCTTTTCCATGAAAAAACCGCGGTCCAAATTGCGGAAATAGGCAGTGATTTCTTTTTTTCGATTGTTCATCTTCTTCACTCTCTTTCCGTTTTTAGGATAGGTGATCGGATGGATTAGGCTTATATGCCTTTATTGTAATGCAAATCTGCTATTTTTGCTTAAATTTTTGCGGTATTCTGTACTTTCTTTGGCAAAGCGGATGTGTTTAACTAAAAGGAAATCAAGGAGGAATTAAGATGACTCGAAACAAGCCAGAATTGGCGGCGGCGGAACAAGAAATGGTAGAAGCGTATGGCGATTTTGAAACCGCCACTTTCGGCATGGGCTGTTTCTGGGGTCCGGAAGCGCGCTTTGGCAGCCTGCCCGGTGTTTTGCGCACGCGGGTCGGCTATTCCGGGGGCACGACCTGGAATCCGGTTTACCGCCAGATGGGGGACCATACCGAAACCGTGCAAATTGACTTTGATCCGGCTGTGCTGGGATACGAAGAGGTGCTGCGGCATTTTTGGGAGAACCATTATCCGAATCGGGACGAGTATAAAGGCCGCCAATACATTTCCCTTCTGCGCTTCCATTCTGTACAGCAACAAGAAACGATTGCCTGGATAAAAGAAGAAATGGAAAGCAGGCTGGGCGAGAAAATCGAGACGGATATCGCACCTAATGGCCACTTCACATTGGCGGAAGAGCGGCATCAGAAATATTACCTGAAGCGGTATCCGCGAATCCTTGAGCAATTGGCGCCGCATTACTCAAACGCAGAAGGACTGCGGGATTCAGTTTTTGCCGCGCGGCTGAACGGCTTTGCCAAAGGCTTCGGCAACCGGGAAAAATTGAAGGAAGAAATAGCAGTCTGGAACCTCAGCGAAGAAAGCCGGGAATTGCTCACAAGGATTTTAATGGCCATCAAATGGTGAGTGAGGATTCCGTTTGGGAGGCTCTTTTTTGATGTGCTGAAAATGTAGAAGAATTTCGAGCTTAAAGTAAACTGTGGCGCTACACCAATCAGAACATGCAAGCAGGAATCGACTTGATGGATAGAGAACTAAAAACTGAAGGTGCAAGGGGGGAAAGAGATGGCAATGGAAGGAATGGATATGCTGTGGTTGATACTGCCGATTGTCTTGATCCAACTGGCATTGATGATTTTCGCTTTAGTGGATTTGGTCAAAAATCCGAATCCGAATGGCCCGAAATGGATGTGGGCAGTGATCATCGTCTTGATCAATATCATCGGTCCGATTGTTTACTTCGTCATAGGGAGGCGTAATTATTGAGTATGCTGGAAGTCAAAAGACTGACGAAGCGTTATGGCAATGAATTGGCGGTTGACCAGGCATCCTTCGAGCTTGAGGAAGGGACTGCAACCGCTTTGATCGGTCCGAACGGCGCCGGCAAAACGACCACGTTGTCGATGCTTGCGGGATTGCTGAAACCGACAGAAGGAACCATTGAATGGGATATCCATTCCGGCATAGGTTTCCTGCCGCAGCATCCACAATTCTTTCCGTGGCTGACGGCCATCGAATTCACGGAAATGGCGGCGAAGATCAGCGGAGTGGATGCCAAACTGGCTAAGAAGCAATCCGAACGGACGCTTGAATTTGTCGGTTTGGGCAAAGCAATGAAGAAAAAAACTGGAGCGTTTTCCGGAGGCATGAAACAGCGCTTGGGCCTCGCACAGGCGATTGTCCATCAGCCCAAATTGCTATTGCTCGATGAGCCGGTATCTGCGCTGGATCCGACAGGCCGCCGGGAAGTGATGGATTTATTGAAATCGCTTCAAGGGCATACGACGATTTTGTACTCGACGCATATTTTGAACGATGCAGAAGAGATGACGGACCAAGTATTGTTCATGCAATCCGGCAAGCTGGTCGAACAAGGGTCGCTCGCTGAAGTTAAAAATCGCCATGCCAATCCGCAAATCCGCATCCGCTTTGATAATAGCGAACAAGCATCGCGGTTTTTGCAAAACAGTCCGTGGCAAGCGGAAGCAAAAGGGGCATCTATTTTCTTGGCCGGAAGCGGCGGACCCGCTATGGAGGAAGTACTCAGCGTATTGGCGGCGGCTCCGGCCGGAGTTGCGGCAGTAGAGCGCCAGTCTGCGACGCTGGAGGAAATCTTCCTGAAGGTGGTGGGTGCGAGATGAATCAATTGGGTATTCTCTTTCAAAAGGAGTGGCGGGAAAATCAGCGGAATTATAAATTTTTTTGGATTCCGGCTGTCTTCATCCTGTTCGGCATAATGGAGCCGGTGACGAATTATTTCTTGCCGCAAATCCTCGATTCTGTCGGGAATCTGCCGGATGGCGCCGTCATAGAGATTCCGCCGCCAGAACCGGCGCAAATCCTGGCTGCTGTTTTGGGGCAATATCAATTTGTTGGGATGCTGGTATTGGTACTGGCTTATATGGGAGCGATTGCAGGTGAGCGGAAAAGCGGAACAGCGACGCTGCTTTATGTCCGGCCTTTGTCTTTTGCGTCTTATTTTTTCAGTAAATGGCTGATGGCGGGGCTGATCGCGCTTATTAGCGTCTGGTTCGGATTGCTTGCGGCTTATTATTATACATTCCTGTTATTCGAAAAAGTGGATTTCGTGAAATTCCTCCAATTTGCAGCAACTTACAGCGTGTGGATTTTGCTGGTGGTGTCCATTGTTCTTGCCGCTAGCGCCGCGCTGCCGAATCCGGGCTTGGCTGCGGCAATGGCCTTGGCATTGATTTTTCTTGCACAGCTGGCGGACGGGTTGCTTGGAGCATATTGGACGGTTTCGCCAGTGAAAATTCCAAGCTATGCGGCCCAATGGCTTATGGACGGGCCAGTGCGCGCTGATTTTTGGTGGGCTTTAGGCATTGCGGTGCTGCTTATTGCAATGGCCACAGCATTCGGCGTCTGGATGTCACGCAAAAATGCGGCGACGGCAAAAGTGTAATCAGGATAGCGGTTTTAATAGAGAGTCCAGCGTGTTAAGCTGGACTTTTTTTCTTGTGTGGCGCATGCTGCAGGCTATGGACAGAGGGACTGGATCGGCCGCTTTGCTTGAACGCAAACTTTTTGGAGAGCTTCTGTTAAAATAAAAAAAAGGGGCCGGTTAAGTTGATTCATCACATTGAACTGAATGTTTCTAATTTGAATAAATCACGGGAATTTTACGCGGCACTGCTCCCCGAACTGGGTTATTCGATTTATCAGGACTGGCCTGAGGGCTTTAGCTTTAAGAGCGGTCCAAGCTATGTTGTTTTCGTGCAGACAGCCGCAGGTTTCCTTTCCAGGCCATACCATCGCAAAGCGCCAGGGCTCAACCATCTCGCTTTTCATGCGGCCACCCCGCATCTTGTAGACAGCTTGGCCAACAAGATGCGTGGATTGGGCGTGCGGATGCTTTACGAAGACCGCT
The DNA here is from genome assembly GCA_035468565.1 of Planococcus sp. (in: firmicutes). Classification (GTDB taxonomy): domain Bacteria; phylum Bacillota; class Bacilli; order Bacillales_A; family Planococcaceae; genus Planococcus. The sequence goes on along the minus strand of DATISS010000191.1, from coordinate 51,691 downwards.
ACCCGTACGCGGGAGGTCCGGGTCATTACGCTGTTTTTATGGAAGATCCAGATCGGATGAAGATTGAAATTGCTGTGGATGGGAGTGTTGAAAACGATGTCTGACCAAAACTCAAGCCGATTCTTAGTGGCTTTCAATAAAATCGAGAAATTGCTGAAAGAAATCAATGGCTCAAAGGATTACGTAACGTTCTTCAAAATGCTTGATTTGGCAGGCAGGAAAAACGCCACCGTCAGAAAGTACGAGGATGATCTGCGGGAATTCGCTGATTTGCGCAATGCTATTGTCCACCATCGGACTTCGACCGAATACGCTATTGCTGAACCCCATATGGAAATTGTAGAATTGATAGAGCGGATTGAAGCATTAATGTCCCAGCCGGTGACAGTGGGTGTGATGTTTGCGCGTCCGGTGCATACATTCCAAGCTGAAGACACATTGGCGAAAGTGCTGCGCATTGTTCGGGCTAAGGGTTTTATGCAATGGCCCATTTATGACGGAGAAGAATTCGCCGGCCTGATTACGTCAGGGGGCATAGCGCGCTGGCTCATCCAGAGCAGGGAAGAAGAGACCATTTCCCGGGAAATAACGACTATGCGTGATATTCTGCAATATGAGAAAGCCGGGCGCAACCATCGTTTCCTCGCTTCTGCGACATCGATTTATGAAGCGGAGGAAATATTCAAGGAATCGGTGCTGTCAGGCGGCGGCCTGGAAGCGCTGCTCATTACAAGAAACGGCAGCAAAAAAGAACAATTGACGGGAATCATTACGCCGATTGACTTGATCAAGATCGAATAGGGGCTAAAACATGAAGAAACTAATCACCCTGCTGTTGCTCATCGCATTTGTTTGGAGCTTCATCTGGGTTAATAATAATTGGATTCAAACGACGGAATATACATTGTCGTCAGCCCAATTGCCAGCTGCTTTTGAAGGCAAAAGGGTTGTCCAGGTATCGGATCTCCACAATGCGAATTTCGGTACAGCACAATCTTCATTGATTGAAAAAGTGGAAGCCGCAGAGCCGGATGTCATTTTCCTGACAGGGGATCTGGTTGACAGCAACCGTTATGATCTGGAAACCAGTTTGACGCTGGTCGATGCATTGGTTGACATGAGCGAAGTGTATTTTGTGCTGGGCAACCACGAAGTGGCGGTCAATAAAATTGAAGAGATTACAGCGGCGTTGGAAGAACGGGGCGTCAAGGTGCTGATGAACGACAAGGTGCAATGGGAAGAAGACGGAGAAATCGTACAGATTGCCGGCATCAATGACCCATTGTTCAATGTCGATTTGACTGAAGAGGACTTTACGAAAGAGGCGTTAACGGAAACAGCTTTGACGGACGAATTCACCTTGCTATTGGCGCACCGCCCGGAAATGTTCAGCATTTACGTGGAACAAGGCATTGATATGGTCTTCGCAGGCCATGCCCATGGCGGACAGGTCCGCATACCAGGACTCGGCGGCTTGATCGCCCCTGGGCAAGGATGGTTTCCGACAATGACTGAAGGGATTTTCCGCGAAGACGGTACGCAGCTCGTTTTGAGCCGTGGACTTGGCAACAGCGGGTTTCCGGTCAGAATCTTCAACCTGCCGGAAGTAGTGGCGGTAACGCTGGAAAAAGAATGAGGAGATGTTTATTGTGATCAAGAAAAAAGAAGTCACATTGCATTGCTACACGCCGAAAGTGGACGTACAATACGACCTGCCTTCGGAGCAGCGCGAATTTACCGGCCTGCCGCAAGATATCATTCGCCGGGACGCGGAAAATCCGCTGAAGCATTTCATCATTATCAAAGCGCGGGGGCAGGTGGCTGGCTTTTTCGAACTGGATGAATCGGATGACCGCAAAGCCTATTCCGACAACCCGCATACCTTGTTGCTGAGAGGCTATTCCGTAAACCCTGACTTTCAGGGGCAAGGCATCGCGACAGGGTCGATTTATGCGCTGCCTGACTTTATCCGCAAAGAATTCCCGGAGGCCGATGAAGTGGTACTTGGCGTCAATGCCCGCAACACACCGGCTCAGCATATTTACCAAAGAGCCGGATTTGAAGATACCGGGAGGCGCCTGATGCGCTCCAAAGGCGAGCAAATCGTCATGTGCCTAAGAGTGAAAGCCGCTGAACAGAGCGGCTGACACTCTTTTTTTATTTGGCGGCGAAGCCGTCGTGGAATCATTCGAAGTAAAGATGCTTGTGGAGGCTGCAGCCGGGATTGAAGCGACTGCTGCATGACGGGCACACCGACGCGCAGTCCAGGTATTCCCGGATGGCCAATTGGTATCCACAGGATCCGCACAGCACCGCTTTTTCATCAAATTGCTCTTTTGGCCAGACCTCGGCTTTGCCGCAGCCAACTTCTTCGTGGCATTCAAAGCATGCGTAATAAAGTCCGCAGCAATAAAACTTGATGGCGATCCGGTCGATCTCCGAATGCCAATGCGCACACCTCGTTTCTTCATCGACTTTAAGCCCTAAGACATTTTCTGTATTCGGCATGTTTTTCCCCCTCCGTTCAGCAGAATCAGAAATCTGCGAAGTTTCCTCTTTTTTATGCTACTATGAAATGGACAATTAATCGAATCGAATTCTTCGGGGCAAGGTGAAATTCCTTACCGGCGGTGAGCAGAGAACTGTAAGTCCGTGACCCGATCTTGAAAAGACGTCCAGCCTGAAATCGGCTGCGCCCTCTTCAAGGCGGTGGAGCTGGTGAAAATCCGGCACCGACAGTGAAAGTCTGGATGGGAGAAGAATTCGAGCGCTTAGTTTGTCGTACCCTTTTTTAGCTCTTTAACGGCACGGCTCCGTTTCTGACGATGAAATAGAGTTTGTTCGGCGTGCTTTTGATGCGGCTTGCAAATCCCCTATAGAAATTCCTTTCCTTGCCACCCGACTGCCCCTTGGTGGAAAGAACCCTTTTTGCAATACCTATATATTTAATGCGGTCATTGGACCGCAGCAAAAGAGCTTCATGGCTTTTACAAAGGAGCGTGATTTAATGTTCACTGGAATTGTGGAAGAAGTGGGCCGCGTGTCATCCGTGCGGTCAAAGCCCCAGGCAATGGAGCTGACCATTTCGTGTTCGCTTGTTCTAGAGGACGCCAAACGCGGAGACAGCATCTCTATCAACGGCGTCTGCCTGACTGTGTCTTCATTGGCGCAAAGTACCTTTACGGTCGATGTCATCCCGGAAACGGTCAAATCCTCCACGCTGTCTGGGCTGCAAAGCGGCTCGAAGGTCAATCTTGAGCGCGCCATGCCTGCAAACGGCAGATTCGGCGGCCATTTTGTCAGCGGCCATATTGACGGTGTCGGTGTGATCCGTTCGGTCAAAAAAGAGGCGAATGCGGTGACAAAGTCTATCGAAGTCAAACCCGAACTCATGAAGTACATGATGATGAAGGGATCGATCGCAGTAGACGGGACTTCACTGACCATTTTCGGGCTCGGCCATAACACCGTAACAATTTCACTGATCCCCACCACGCAGGAAGATTCGCTGCTGGGCGCTAAAGGAATCGGCGAAAGGGTCAACATCGAATGCGACATGCTGGCGAAGTACACAGAGCGCATTCAGACGGCAGAATCGAAAATCAGCCGCAGCTGGCTCGCGGAAAATGGATTTTAAATGGAGGCGGAAAAGATGTTCTATACAGTTGAAGAAGCTGTCCATGATTTAAAAAATGGCAAAGCGATCATTGTCATCGATGATGAAAACCGTGAAAATGAAGGCGATTTTATCGCATTGGCGGAATTCGCTACACCTGAAATCGTCAATTTGATGGCGACTGAAGGCCGTGGCTTGATCTGCGTTCCTGTTGAGGAAACGATCGCCAAGCAATTGAAGATCGGGTTAATGACCGACAATAACACGGATGAATACGGCACGGCGTTCACCATCAGTGTCGACCATCACGATACCACGACAGGAATCAGTGCCTTTGAACGTTCACACACGATCATGAGCCTGCTCGATCCGGCAGCGAAGCCATCTGACTTCAAGCGCCCCGGCCATATTTTTCCGCTGATTGCGAAAAAAGGCGGCGTCCTGCGCCGGGCGGGGCACACGGAAGCTGCGGTGGACCTTGCGAAATTGGCAGGATCCGCCCCGGCTGGCGTCATCTGCGAAATCATGAACGCTGACGGGACAATGGCGCGCGTCGATGATTTGCAGGAAGTGGCAAAGCGCCTCGGCATGGGCATCCTGACCATCCAGGACCTGATCGCCTATAAGCGCAAAAACGAAAAATTGATCAAGCGCGAAGTGGAAGTTCAATTGCCTACTGATTATGGTGATTTCCGTGCTGTCGGCTATACCGAAGTGCTGACCGGGCAAGACCATGTGGCGCTTGTAAAAGGGGAAATCGATCCCGAAAGCCCAGTGCTTGTGCGCGTGCATTCGGAATGCCTGACGGGGGATGTCTTCGGTTCCCATAAATGCGATTGCGGCACGCAGCTGCATGCGGCACTCAACCAGATAAACGAGGCTGGAGCAGGAGTTTTGCTGTATATGAGACAGGAAGGGCGCGGCATTGGCCTGATCAATAAACTAAAAGCGTATGAATTGCAGGAGCAGGGCTATGACACGGTAGAAGCCAACCAGAAACTCGGTTTTGCCGACGATTTGCGCGATTACGGAATCGGCGCGCAAATCCTGCGGGACCTCGGTGTCCGGAAGATGAAATTGCTGACAAATAACCCCCGAAAAATTGCGGGTATCGGCGGCTACGGCCTCGAAGTTGTCGAGCGTCTGCAGATTGAAATGCCGACCAATAAAGATAATGAAGCATACATGAAAACAAAAAAATCGAAACTTGGCCACTTGCTGAATTTCTAAAGGAGAAATGGACATGGCGAATCATTTTGAAGGATATTTAAACGGAGAAGGGCTGCGCATCGGCATTGTGGTCGGGCGCTTCAATGAATTCATCACTAGTAAATTATTGAGCGGAGCGGAAGATGCTTTGAAACGCCACGGCGTCAAACCGGAAGATGTAGGCATCGCATGGGTGCCGGGCGCATTTGAAATTCCGCTGGTTGCTAAAAAAATGGCGACAAGCGGCAAGTATGACGCGGTCATCACACTCGGCACTGTCATACGCGGAGCAACGCCTCATTTCGATTACGTCTGCAGCGAAGTCGCAAAAGGCGTGTCGCGGGCAAGCGATCAATCGGATATTCCGGTCATCTTCGGTGTCCTGACAACCGATTCAATCGAACAGGCCATTGAACGCGCAGGGACGAAATCCGGCAACAAAGGCTGGGAGTCTGCTGCCGGAGCAATTGAAATGGCTAATTTGATGAAGGAACTCTAATATTGCGCTCCAGGCCAACCGCCTGGAGCTTTTTTTTTTGCTTAAAACCGCTGCAACAGGGAATAACAAAAGAACCTAGATGGGCCAGAAGCTGGCGTATCTAACTTCCTGCCCTTCACGAACCAGGGCGATTAGAGCGGAAGAAGCAAAAAAGACGGATTTTCAAAAAAAGGTTTATAATAGAAAGGGTCTGATATTAGGGCTCTCTAGTGCTAACTGCGCTGCAACAATCCGAAAGCGCAGCCGTCTGTAAAGAGGAGGTGGGATTACGATGAGAACAAAAGCTATGCCTTATATTGCAATTTTTCTATTATTATTTCTTAAAGTTATGGTTTTCCGCATCGTAATCTTCGATGCGAAATCCATTTTCCATATCGCGTTTGTCGAATTTCCCATCTGGGCTTTTCTGTTGGCCGCTGCGCTCCTGTTATTTAAAAAGCGCGTTTGGCTCACTGCCGGCATTTTCACCGTGCTGGTATCAGGGGTCTTTTTTGCTGTTGCGTTATACAGCCGCTATTATTCCACAATCCCTTCCTATTATGATTTGCGGCAGACAACCCAATCCAGCACCGTCGGCACGACAATTCTGTTGTTGATCAACCCACTGGACTTCCTGTTTTTCCTGGATGCGGTAATTTTAGTTGTTTTGGCGCGGCGCTGGGGCAAGCTGCCGAAACTCAACGCATTGAAATATGCAGCTGCGGGTCTCGCCGCAGTCAGTGTCATCAGTACTGTCTATGCCATCAAGCAGCCGATTATTGATATCTCCTTTTTTGCCAAAGAAAATGGCTATGCCCAATCGCAACTCGTTCAGATGTACAACCACCTCAACGAAAAAGTACACGCTTCCGCCTCAGAAACGAAACTATCGGCAAAAGAGCTGGAGGAGTTGAAGGGCAATGAATATATCCCGTTGAACAATCACGCAACGTTCGGGTTGGCGGAAGGGCGCCATCTCTTCATGATCCAAGTGGAGTCGATGCAAAACTTCACAATCGGCAAATCAATAGATGGCCAAGAAATAACGCCGAATCTCAATAAACTTATCGAAGAAAGCGCGTATTTCTCGAATGTCTTCCAGCAAATTGGGGCAGGCACGACTTCGGATGCGGAATGGATGGGCAATACTGGCCTTTACGCAGAGGGGATGGCGCCCACAGTCAATGATTTGAATGGTACAGAAGTACCTTCTATTCCCCGTTCGCTGAAAAAAGAAGGCTATGGTTCTGCGACCTATCATGCGGACGATGTGACATTCTGGAACCGCGACGTATTGTATCCGGCACTCGGCTTTGATGAAGTATTCACAGTGGAAGAGATCCCGGACAAAGACCAAGTGGGCTACGGTCCTTCGGATGAAGTGTTAATGGACTTTGCGCTGGGGGAACTGCCTAGGCAGCTTGATACTTATGAGCGTGTCTACTCGAACATCGTCATGATGACCAGCCATACCCCGTTCATCCTGCCTGAAGACATGCAGCATCTGAAGTTGCCAGCGGAATACGAAGGGACGCATGTTGGCCATTATCTCCAATCCATCCGCTATGCCGATGAGCAAATCGGCCAGTTCATTGATGAATTGAAAGATCAGGGGCTTTATGATGAGTCGCTGATTGTCATCTACGGCGACCATTCTGGTATCCACGGTTCACCGCTGTCGGAGGAAGACGCGGTGCTACTGGAAGATTTCCTTGGGCATCCGTATTCGATGAAAGAGCGGCTGACGGTACCGCTGGTCATGGCGGGAGGCGGTTTGTTTGGCGGCGAAGAATTCAGCCGGCTGGGCGGGCAAGTGGACATTATGCCGACTACGCTTGCTTTGCTGGGGGTGAAGCACGAAACGCCAATGATGGGCCATAATTTATTCCAGTATGAAAAAAACTTGCTGGCGATGCGCTATTATATGCCGGGTGGTTCTTTTGCCCAGTCTGAACAATTGTACAAAGCACCAGGGGCGAAATTGCCTGATGAACTGCGGGATATGAAAACCATGGAAAAAAGAGCGAAAAACAGCGCGACCCAAAAGCATGTCCGCAATTCGCAGGAAATTCTGAAATACGGCGATGCGCTGCTGAAACCGTATATCAGCAAATAACGGTATGCGCTAAGCGCCACATTGCTTATACTATTCATAAAGAGAATTATAAAGGGGGATTAGACGATGGCAAAAAGTTTTGAAGAAGAAGTAAGCCGCGTGATGGATTCGATGTTTGAAAACGAGATGAAGAAAGTGAACGATATGCTCGAGCAGGAGCTGTTGATTTCTCTGATCGGCGAAGTCAATGCCGGCAAATCCTCGACGGTCAATAAAATTATCGGCAAGGATATTGCGAGCACCAATCCGATGCCGGGGGAAACCGTGAGCGTCGATCCATATAACCTGGAAGGTTTGGAGAATATCAAGTTCATGGATACACCAGGGCTGAACGATCCAAATGACGAAAACCCCAAAAAGACGCTGGAGTTCGTCCAGCAATCAGACGTGGTACTTTTTTTCCTGAATGCGGCCGGAACTGTGTTTTCTGAAAGTGAAAAGGAAAAGTTCGAGGGAATCGAAAAACACAACAAGGACATCCTGATTGTATTGAACAAAATCGATGCAGCGGAAGACATTCCGTCCATCATCGAATTTGTCAAAAAGCATACCGGTGGCAAATACAAGGTCATTCCGATCTCATCGAAAACAGGTGAAAATCTGGAAAACTTGAAGAAGGAAATCCTTTTTTTGCTCGAAAAGAAAGGTAAAGACCTGCTCTTCGCTAAAAGCATGAAAGAAAAATCATCGGCGGCAAATCGCTGGATCATCGGAGCAGGCGTCTCGGCCGGCGTAATCGGGGCTTCCCCGATTCCCGGTTCTGACATCATTCCGTTGACCTCGCTGCAAGTCGGCTTGATCATTAAGCTGTCGAAGCTGTACGATAAACCGCTCAGCAAAAAAGCGGCAAAAGATATGATTGTCATCACGGCTACCCAGACAATCGGCCACACACTTTACCGCCAGGCGTTGAAGTTCATACCAGGCGCCGGCTCCGTCATTGGCGGCACTGTAGCATCAGCTATGACCTTGGCGCTGGGCTACGGCGTGAGGTATGCCTACGAGAACAATATCGCCATCGATTACGACATGATCGGCGGTTTGTTCGAGAAATACAAAGCGCGCGAGAAAAAGGAGTAAATACACAAAACCGTTCTTTTTTAAAAGGGCGGTTTTTTCTATGGGCTTGCGTCTTTTGCCCGCCTGCTTTACTTTAAAAGAAACAGGAGCCGGAGGTATAGGATGAAAATATTAGTGGTAGAAGACAATCCGAGCGTCAGTTCCATGCTGGAATTGTTTTTTCAAAAAGAAGGGATTGCTGGTGATTTTGCAGCAGATGGGCTGGAAGGATTCGAAAAATACAAGCAAGGCAATTTTGATTTATTGATTTTGGACTGGATGCTGCCGGGCATGGACGGCATTGCGCTATGCCGGAAAATCCGGGAGCTTGGGGATTCGGTGCCGATCATCATGCTGACAGCCAAAGACAGTGAATCCGACCAGGTCATCGGGTTCGAAATGGGTGCGGATGATTACGTGACAAAGCCTTTCAGCCCCTTGACGCTCATGGCGCGCATCAAAGCGGTCATGCGGCGCTCACAGAAAGCAGAAGCACCAAAGGAAACGACCCGCACGCAGCATTTTTCGGTCAATAAAGAAACGCGGGAAGTGCAGAAAGATGGGGAGCCGGTGCAGAACTTGACGCCGAAAGAGTTCGAGCTACTGCTTTTCTTCATGCAACATCCGAAACAGGTATTCAGCCGCGAGCAGCTGCTCGAACAAGTATGGGGCTACCAATATTACGGAGATGAACGGACGGTCGATGTGCACATTAAGCGGCTGCGGAAGAAAATAGCGGGCGGGGAACAATTTTTCCATACAGTCTGGGGAGTTGGCTATAAATTTGAAGAACATGCGGATTAATTATTTTTATCAATTGATTGCAAGCCATTTGAGTATTCTGCTCATTGCATTTCTGATATTGAGCTTGTTGTTTGTCAATTATGTGGAAGATTTCGCTTACGAGGACAAAGCAGAGGAACTGGAAAGCTACGGGGTCAAAATTTTGCAGGAGCTGGAAGCACCGCGCCCAGGCACCAATTTGCAATCCTACGTCTCCATCTTAGAGGCACAAAACATCAATTTCATCGTCTTTGATCAGCAAAGCCGCATCTTGTATCCGGTTTCCGGAGCGTTTCCGCCCGTTGAATTGACCCCTGAGGAATGGAACGTCATTGAGCGCGGAGAAACGCTTGTCGTCAACCGGGACGTCGAACGATTTGAAAACACGGTGACATTTGTGGCGATGCCGTATGCCGATAATGGCCAATTGGCTGGCGGGGTGCTCCTTGCTTCCCCAATCAGCGGCACGAGCGAAATGATTGCAGAACTCAATAAATCGCTGCTGACGACGATACTTGTCGCATTGGCAATTGCGCTGCTGCTCAGTTTGCTGTTGTCAAAATTGCACGTCAGCCGCTTGAAGCGCATGCAGGAAGCTGCTGAAATGATCAGCGAAGGAAACTACGCGGTCAATCTGCCCGAATCGGATTTTGATGAATTCGGCGATTTGTCCAAAGATTTCAACCAGATGGCCAGAAAACTCCAGCAGTCGAATGAAGAAATCGAGGGGCTGGAAAACAGGAGGCGCCAGTTTATGGCCGACGTCTCGCACGAAATGCGCACGCCGTTGACCACGATTGCCGGCGTCATTGAAGGGTTGCGCAATAACATGATTGTTGAAGAACAGCGCGAAAAAGGCATCCGTTTGGTCAGCGACGAAACGAAACGCCTCATTCGTCTGGTCAATGAAAACCTGGATTATGAAAAAATCCGTTCGAACCAAGTCACGCTCACGAAAGAAGAAATCGAAGCGGAAGAATTGCTCGAAATCATTCAGGAGCAGCTGCAGCTGCAAGCGGCTGAAAAAGGGGACCGCATTGAAATAACCGCGGAACCGGGTCAGGTGATTTACGGAGATATGGACCGGCTGATCCAAATATTGACGAATATTGTGAAAAACAGCATCCAGTTTACAACGAATGGGCTGATTTTCTTGCGGGCATACAGCGAGCCGGGCGGCATGGCCATCGAAGTGAAAGACACGGGTGACGGGATCGATGTCCAAGAAATCGATTTGATTTGGCGCCGCTTCTACAAAGCGGATTTGTCGCGCGGGAGCGGTCAATTCGGGCTTGGCTTATCAATCGTCAAGCAATTGGTCACGCTGCACGGAGGGGACATCAGCGTGGAAAGCGAGAAAGGGAAAGGCACGGTCTTCCTGATCCGCCTGCCGCATAAAGAGACAGTTTGAGCCATTCGGCCAAGCTGTCTTTTATATTTCCCTAATTGTTACAGCTTTGGTCATAGTTTGTTCATAATTGCTTGTTATGATGGTAGTAATCAGATAAGAAAGAGGGCTAGTGAAATGAAAAAAGCGATATACATTGCAATTGGGGTCATTGTTGCATCAGCAATATTTTTATTGATGAGTTTTAACCAGAACGATAAGGTGGCAAGCGTAAATGGAAAAGAAATCAGCAAAGATGAGCTGTACGCACAAATGCTTAAAACGAGTGGAACTGAAACACTCGATTTGATGATTTCAAATGAAATCATCCGCCAAGAAGCTGAAAAAGAAGACATCAGCGTCACCGATGAAGAAGTCGCCGCTGAAATTGCGGTGTACGAAGAGCAGTACGGCGGCGCTGAGGAATTGGAGTCGGCTTTAGCGGCAAGCGGAATGACCGTTGAAGCACTGAAAGAAGAAATCCAGACCTATGTGAAAATCGAGAAATTGATTGGCCCAGGCATCAAAATCACAGAAGAACAAATTCAAACTTATTTTGACGAAAACAAAGATTCATTGGGGCAGAGCGAACAAGTGGAAGCAAGCCACATCCTGACCGCGACAAAAGAAGAAGCGGAAGAAGTGGAAGGCAAGCTTGCTGATGGCGGGGACTTTGCCGAATTGGCGAAAGAGTATTCAAGTGATACAGCCAGTGCGGAAAATGGCGGGGAGCTTGGCGCATTCAGCGCAGGAGAAATGGCTCCTGAATTCGAGGAAACGGCATTCGCTATGGCAGTGGACGACGTGAGCAAACCGGTCGAAACGGAATTCGGTTTCCACATCATCAAAGTGACCGGCAAAACAGAAGCGGCGGAAGCTACGCTTGAAAACAGCACAAAACAAATCGAAGAGCTATTGTTTGAAGAGCAATTGAACAGCGAATATACAACGTGGCTATCGGAAAAACAAAAATCCTATGACATTGAAAACAAAATGGCAGAAGGAGGGGAATAAAGATGGGCTATTACAATTCAAGTGAACCGCAGAAAAAACGAAAGGGATATTTCGCTTCCAGCTTTATGGGACTGATTGCGGGAGCGCTTCTGATGGGAGTGGTCTTGCCGGAATTCACAGATGTCGATAACGGTGCAGTTACCGCTGAAACAGCAAGCGGGGTGCAAGGAAGCACAAATATCGTCACCACCGACATTACAGAAACGGTTGAAAAAACTTCAGGAGCTGTCGTAGGCGTAACGAATTTACAAACTGCCCAGCAAAGTCCATTCATGCCGACAGCTGAGTCGGGCGCACAGGAAGCTGGAGCGGGATCGGGCGTAATTTATAAAAAAAACGGTGATTGGGCATATATCGTTACCAATAACCACGTCGTCGAAGGCGCGGAAAAAGTCACAGTGACACTTGCCGATGAAACGGAACTGGATGCGGAAGTGCTCGGCACGGATGTTTGGACGGACCTCGCGGTGCTGAAAGTGCCTTCCGAGCAGATCACGACGGTCATCGAATTCGGCGACTCTTCTGTCCTTAAAGCAGGCGAGCCGGCAATTGCTATCGGCAATCCACTGGGCCTTCAATTTTCAGGATCGGTGACCACTGGCGTCATTTCCGGCACCGAACGGCTCGTGCCGATTGATATCAATGAAGATGGCAGAGAAGATTGGCAGGCAGAAGTCCTCCAGACAGACGCGGCCATCAACCCTGGCAATAGCGGTGGTGCGTTGCTCAATAGCCAAGGCCAGCTGATCGGCATCAACTCGATGAAAATAGCGCAGGCTGCTGTCGAAGGCATCGGCCTTGCGATCCCGATCAACTCAGCGATTCCAGTGATCGAGGATTTGGAATCAGAGGGATCGGTGGAACGTCCGTCGATGGGCGTCAGCATCTTGGATCTGTCCGAAGTTCCACAGCAATACCGCCAAAGCGAGCTGAAACTTCCAGAAGGAGTGGAAGGCGGGATTGTGGTCAATGAAGTCTCGCCAAGTTCAGGCGCGGACAAAGCAGGGCTCCAGCAATACGATGTCATCGTCGAGTTGGACGGGGAGCCGGTAGCATCTATCCAGGAACTTCGCCAGCACCTGTATAACGAGACGGAAGTCGGGGATAGATTGAAAGTGAAAGCATACCGCAAAGGTGAATTGCTGGATTTTGAAATCGAACTGAACGAAAGCCTTTAATGCAAAAAGAGGATGCGGTTGCGCATCCTCTTTTTAGCGTGCATAAATCTTGTTGCGCTACATTCATCAGTCCATTAATCCCCACATATTAGAAGAGATTCCGAAAATGATCAACGCCAATATGGCAATTGAAAAAATGACTATGCCAACTTGTAACGGCATGTAATTTTTGATTTTCGGCTCTTCTAAGCCTTCCATTTGGTGCATATGGTGATGGTGCGGCGGTGGTTCAACCGGTTCTGCAGTGTCATGGGTGGTTTGCAATTCCTCTTTTTCCAAAGGTTCTTGTTGATTCATGCTGAACGCCTCCCTGCGTCACTCTAGTTGTTATAATATTAACAGAAAAATCAAATAATTAACACTATAAAGATTTTCTTTAGCGGACTCGGAAGGGTGCTGAAATCTGCCTCAACAAAAAAACTGATTGCTCGAAAGCAATCAGCCGAAAAGTCCCCACATATCGGAACTTATGCCGAAAATAATGATGATCAATACCAGGATGACGAAAATGACGATACCGATTTGAATCGGTTTATAGTCCTTTACCTTCGGTTCCTCCAGCCCTTCTTTTTGCGCCGGGGGACCTTGCATTTCTGATTTATTTGCTCTCGCGTATTTTTCTTCTTTCGGATCTTTTTCTGTCATGTGAATTTCCTCCTCTTCTACAGCAGATTGGTTGGATGCCGACACTAAAACGGCTTACTTAAAGAATTTTTCTTCTTCTTTTTTTTCAAGACTGGTCAATTTCTCTGCCAACTCTTTGCCGAATAGCGGAGAAGACTGCGGATCGCGCCCAGTTAAAATCTGGTCGCTGCCCCATACCGCGTATTGTTCTTTATCAGAAGCCGGATCATAGTCCGCGATTTTCTTCATTTCATCTTCAAGGCTGAATGGCAACAGGCCGACTACTTCTTCAGGCTCGAATTTATTCGGATAGCCGGTCACTTTCAAGCCTTCTAAAATTCCGCGGCCGTCTTTTGTCTTGGTGTAGACAAGTGGCGCTGGTCCGTGGCAGACGGCGGAAACAATACCGCCCATTTCGTAGACTACGTTGATGACAGCGTGCAAGTCTGGGTCATGGGCCAAGTCGAACATGGCGCCGTGCCCGCCGACGATCATGATTGCATCGTAATCGCTCGCTTTGACGTCAACGATCGGCGTCGTTTTGTCCGCAATGCCGGAATCGTATAATTCCTTGTATTTGCCTTCTGGATCATATTCCTTGCTGATGCTTATCGGATCGACAACCGGTTTGCCGCCTTTTGGCGAAGCAAGACCGACCGTATGCCCTTCTTTTTCAAGCGCTAATACCGGAGCGAATAATTCTTCCGCCCACCATCCCGTTACGTAATTATTTTCTTCATCAGTATATCCGCCCGATAGAACGGCTAAAACTTTTGCCATCATTTATTCCTCCTCAGAGTCTTTTTGTCTATTAGTTCATTTACCCTTCCAGGTTATCCTGAAACGTTTTAGCGGCCGGATTAAAAGAGCTTGTAAGAAAACATGATCAAGTTTTGTTACTTTCGTAGGAAAGAGTTCGACGCTTTGAGTAAATCAGTTTCGCCTTCAGTAGTCTGGGTATTCAGATAATAAATGCAAGAAAATAAGAGAGAGGGGCATGCGAAAATGGATAATGACAATAAAGAACGCAACGAAGGAATGGAGAAGAAAGAGGAAAAGCGGCAAAAACCCCGGTTCAATACTGGCGGCAATGACTCGGATTATGATGGGGGACATCCAGGCGGATTTTCTATACAAGATGAAGAACGATCTGCCGCTGAAGATGAAGGCGGCGGGGCATTCAATGCAGGAGGAAATGATTCCGACTACGACGGCGGCCACCCGGGTGAAAAATTCCCTTCAAAAAAATAACAGGCACCATGGATCAGTTAGTAAGAAATTTTAAAGGATACTGGCCCCAAGCCTCTTTGACGAAGAGGCTCATTTGAGTTTTCAAAGGGGATGGAAAGATGGACTCCAAAAGATGGATCATGTCGCAGCAATTGCAGGATGTGCTCTTTTTGCATTGGACGGTTCCGGAAGATTGGCTTTGCGGGCATCTGCCTCCTGAATTGGAACTGGATTTATATAGAGGCGAGGCATGGATAAGCGCTGTGCTGTTCAAGGCACGCGGGACGCATATCCGGGGTATGCCTGCGCTGCCGGGAATGCGGACTTTTCTGCAGCTGAATGTCAGGACTTATGTACGGTACGGACATCAGCGCGGCGTTTACTTTTTTTCAATGGACTCAAATAGCTGGGCAGCTGTCCGGGCAGCGTCTCTCGGCGGCTTTTTGCCATACCGCCGTTCACACATTGAAATGGCGAAGCGAAACGAGCAGATTATATTTAAGAGCTGGCATAGCGGTAAAGCGACTGGCGTTGAAGGCATCGAGCTGGCCTATCAATTGCAGGAAGCAATTAGAAAACCTACGTCTTTGGAGATTTGGCTGACAGAACGTTACAGCCTCTGGACCAAACCGAAAGACCGGCTTTACCGGCTGGACATCAACCATCCGCCTTGGCACCTCCAGTATGTGAAAGGGGAAATCAAGGGAAATTCACTGGCTGGTTTTCTGCCGGAACAACTGCATCGATTGCGTCCGGTAAGCCATTACAGCCCTTCAATGGAAGTGCTGTTCTATCCGCCGGTTATCGAAGAAACCGCAAAAAAACGCTGAAGCCGAAGCTTCAGCGTTTTTCTTTACTATTTAAGATGTGATAAAGTCGCCGCCATTCACATGAATTGCCTGGCCGGTCACATAAGTCGAATCTTTGGACGCAAAATAAACGTAGGCCGGCGCCACTTCAGAAGGTTGGCCGCGGCGTTCCATCGCTGTTTCGCCGCCGTGCTTGCCGACTTTTTCAGCATCGAACGTTGCCGGAATAAGCGGGGTCCAGATCGGACCTGGCGCTACCGAGTTGACGCGGATGCCTTTGTCGGCCAGATTTTGTGAAAGCGAGCGTGTAAAGGACGTAATCGCGCCTTTCGTCGATGAATAATCGATAAGTGACGATGAGCCGCGGTAGGCGGTAACTGATGACGTATTGATGATCGAATCACCTTTTTGCATATGCGGAACCGCCGCCTGGCTAAGATAGAACATGCTGAAGATATTCGTTTCGAATGTTTCCATCAACTGGTCCGGCGTGATTGCCAGAAAGTCGTCCTGCGGGAATTGCTTGCCCGCGTTGTTGACCAGAATGTTCAGTCCGCCGAATTCAGCGACGACATTGTCAATGAGCTTTTGGCAGTTTTCGGAATCGCCGATGTCAGTTGCTGACTTGAACGCTTTGGCACCGTAAGATTCAATGGCTTTGACCGTGTCTTCCGCGTCTGCGTGTTCATCCAAATAAGCGATAGCGACATTCGCCCCTTCTTTTGCAAATGCCACGGCGACGGCCCGGCCGATGCCGCTGTCGCCGCCGGTAATCAACGCTGTTTTGCCTTTGAGTTTACCTGACCCTTTATAATCCTTATCATCATAAATCGGTTCAGGGGACATTTCTCTTTCGGATCCCGGCTGCTGCGACTGTTCTTGCGGGTCAATTTCTTTGTCGATTTTTTCGAATTTATCTTCTGCCATTATGGTTTCCTCCTCGGTTCGGTTGTTTATAGGGTCATTATTCCCGTTGGGCTCTTCGCTAAACGCCATACCGCGAAGCCGTTCCAAAACTATAAGCCAAACCGTCTTTTTCTGAAGAAAATGTAGAATAGCCCCGCAAGCGCTGACAAGAAGCTGACAACTGAAGCAACACCGAAATAGGGCGGCTTGTAAGTGAATTCAACTGCGTTTATCCCTGCTTCGATGGGCACCGCGACAAATGCGTAATTGGCTTCCAGCACTGTTGCCGGTTCGCCGTTTACTGATGCGCTCCATCCGCGCTCATAAGGGATGCTGAGCAATAAATACTCATCCTGCTCGACATTATCGTAATCGAGCGTTACTGTACTGCCATCGATTTCGATGTTTGACGCGCCAGAAGGTTTTTGCGCCTGGGCTTTCAGCACCTCATAAGGTTCTTCGAAAACCTGGAGCTCTGTCAGTCGGTAATTGCCTTGAGGCAGACGGATTTGCACAATGTCATCAGCCGGGATGCGAATGGTCAAGTCGTCGACATACGTTCGATAGATAGAGTCGTTGGCTTTGCGGCTCGTTTCATAGCCGTTCACGGTCAGGATGATCCCCTCGCTCGGGGCGTCATTCTCCAAATGGAACGATACGTAAAGGTCGCCTTCGGTAAATGAGCTGTCTTTGCGCGTCAAATCGATGCCGCCAGTTTCACCTTGGACTTCCAATGTGCCATTATCATAAACAGCAGCTTGTTCCTGGATTTCGTATTGCTGCGTCTGCTCTTCTACAGAAAGAGGGGCA
The DNA here is from genome assembly GCA_035468565.1 of Planococcus sp. (in: firmicutes). Lineage (GTDB taxonomy): Bacteria > Bacillota > Bacilli > Bacillales_A > Planococcaceae > Planococcus. The sequence continues at coordinate 34,472 of DATISS010000191.1, read as the reverse complement.
GAGCCGCCGTCGCCATTCAGCACGATGCCGCTCAGCATGGCGTGTTCCCGGAACAGCGGCGGTGACGCTGCCAGACTCGCTTCGGAATAAGAATCGGAGGCGGAACGGGCGAACGGCAGATTATTGGTATTTCGGTACGCGATAAAGTTTTCTGAAGCCGTCAGCTCTTCGAAACCGTAAGGGACATTCGGATCGCCCTTTTCCAAGATGGCGTATTTGCCTTGCAGCAGGCTGTGGAGATTGGCGCGGTTGCCAAGCGTTGCATAGCGGCTGACACTTTCACGGCCCATGTCGATTTCCAAATCATATAGATAAAAATACAATAGGTTTTTATTCAGAATACTGGAGTATGCGCTGAGCCCACGGAATTCCTGCACGATCGGCGTGTTGTTGCGGACGTCTTCCATCCAGTCGATGCGGTACATCGGATCGCTTTCCTGTGCGTGGATTACTTCCAGCAACTCCCTGATTTCAACGGAATCGTATCCAGCAGTGGTAAGCAGCTCTTCGTTGACATTCTCGATGCGCCCGATATCAAGGATGGCATCGGCCTGATATAAATTGGCAAACACTGCAGCGGAAACGATCACATAGGCGGCCAGAATCTTTTGCAGCAGCGGCCGTGGCCAGCGGATGAAAACAGCCAGCAGCAGAACCATTGCCGGCAGAGAAACTGAAACAAAAACAGCCTGCCATGAGCCGGCATCGAAATCTCCATCTATGCGGATCGCAAAATTATAGGCTAGCAGCGCAAAGGCGGAAGAAGCAACGAGCTGGCGCATGCTGATTTGGCCAAGTCGGTCCAAGCCTGCTGCTACTGCGCCGCCAATCATAAGCGCCATAAAATATTCCCAGCGGTATTGCGGAGCGGAAAAGCCATTGAAGAGGCTTGCCGCAAGCGGGCTGTAATGAAGCAGCGTGCCGACCAGCGCTAACAAAGCGAACAGACGGAACAAGCGGTTTCTATAGAAGGCGGGAATCGCCAAAAACAGCAAGAAAATCGTCGGCATTACAATATAGCGGCTGGTAAACAGGATATTGTCCGTCAAATTCACCCACTCGATTTCCTCTTGGAAAGCGGGCCGATGATTGTTCAAATAAGCATAAACCGCCGGCACAAAAGATATTGCGCTAATGCCGAGGCCAAGGAGGCCAAAGCTAAGAAAAGTGCCGATGGCTTGCCATTTTGAAATTTCCTTTTCAGCGAGTGGCATGAAGAGGCGCACCATTATGTATATGGCCGTGAGCAAAAAATTGATGTACGCGAAATAGAAGTTGTCGATCAGCGAAATGGAAACGGCGAGCAGGAACCAGCCGGATTTATGCTCCCGGAACACTTTTTCCGCGCCAAGAATCAGCAGCGGCAGCCATAAGTACGCATCCGCAAAGAATTCCCAATAAACCGTATGGCGGAAATACATGCCCGACAAGCCGTAAAGCGCAGCGCCGGTAAATGCGGGGATCTTGGAAATGCCCATATAGGTGAACAACCTGTTGGTGATGAACAAAACGAAAGCCAGCCGGATGATGCTGATGAAAACAGCGGCGTTGGCCCAAAACAGCACGTCCGTCGACTTGATGGCATGGATGCTTTCAAGGGCGAACACCACAGCGGCCGTGACCAGAAAGACAATCGATGTGGAAAAATAATAGGAAAGTTCGCTGAACGTCCCTGCGCCGAGGCCAAAATCGAATGAGTAGAAAAACTCGCCGCTGCTGTATTGTTCATACAACAGCTTTTTAAACGGCATCATTTGGGAAGCGCCGTCATCAATGCCAATCATGAAGTGGCCGCGTGCCCATTGGGAAAGGAAAACCGCGTGTCCGGCAGCTGATAAAACAAGACAGCTGAAGAACAAAAGGACATTCGGATATTTCCACTGCATGTTATCACCAACTTTCGGATTATTTGGAGCTCGCCGGTCCCTTCATGATTCTGCTGGAAACGATGAACGTGATCGGCACAGTAAACAGGACGGCCGCAAACGGAGCGATATTGCTGCTTAAATGAATAAATTCCACAAATACATAAATCAAGGCAGTAGAAACCGAAATATTGACCACTTGGGTCAAAGGAAAGTAAAGATATTTTTTGATTGTCGGCTTTACTTTGTACGTAACGTAAGAGTTTAGGAAGAACGATACATTCAAAGAAATGATAAAACCGAGGACATGTGCTAACAGATACGGCAGCCCCGCTCCTTTATGGAGCAACAAATAGATGCTGTAATAGGTGATGGTGTTGATGACTCCGACGACGACAAAGCGGTTGAATTCAGTATTCAGGCGTTTAAGGAGCATCGTATTCATCCGCATTGCTCGTATCGACAAGGAAATTCGGGCGGCGCTTTGACTCGTTGTAAATGCGTCCCACGTATTCTCCAATCACGCCAAGGCTGATCAACTGGATGCCGCCGAGAAACAGGATGGCCGTAATTGTCGTGAAATAGCCCGGCGCCCCGATGCCGTTTACCATAATATTGTAGAAGGTCACACCTATGTAGATGATGGAAAGGACCAGCACGATGAAGCCTGTGTAGAAGCAGATGCGCAAGGGCTTCATGTTGAAAGAGATAATGCCGTCAATGCCGTAATTCACAAGGTTCCCAAAAGACCATTTGGATTTTCCGGCAGTTCGCGAAACGTTTTCATACGCAATAATCTTTTTGCTCAACCCGATCCAGGAATAGAGGCCTTTCGAAAAGCGGTTGCTCTCGCTAAGCTGAAGAATCGCATTGATGGCTTTGCGGCTCAGCAATCGGAAGTCGCCTTCGCCGTCAGCAAAATCGACATCGGTCACAAAGTTCACCAATTTATAATAGAAGGAAGAGAACACGCTGCGCAATTTACTCTCGCCTGTACGCGACCTCTTCGCAACAACTTGGTGAAACCCATCTTCGAATCCGGAGAACATTTGGCTGATCAATTCCGGCGGATGCTGAAGATCGCTGTCCATCAAGATGGCGGCATCGCCTTTAATCCGTTTCAGCCCAGCGAAAAGCGCAGCTTCCTTTCCAAAGTTGCGCGTCAATGAAATGTATTTGACGGTGGCATGCTCATCCGCGAGCGCAAGAATCTGCTGCAGTGTGCCGTCGCTTGATCCATCATTGATAAACATGATTTCATATTCGAACGGGAGCGGCTGGAGTTCCTGCGTTAATTTTTCATACATAGATTGGATATTGGCTTCTTCGTTATAAGCCGGCACGACTATAGAGATCAATACCACATGAAAGGCTCCTTCCTGATAATCATTCAATAAAATATGCTGTATGCTATTGTTTACCCAGCACTTTTTGTTAATATGCAATTCCCTTGCCGCATATATGAAACTTATTTGCGGGACGAACGTATAGATTGATAGCGGCCGTTATTCCGGAACTGCGCCGGCGGGAACTTTTACTCTATCACATGGGACGCTGAATTGGTAAAAGGGTTCCAGCGTGGATTGGAATTGAAAGCCCTTAATAATTGAAATTTTCCGGAATTACAAATAGACTTATAGAAGAGTACATAAAAATGAATGGAGAGTGCAAAAAGAATGGCTATTAACCTGGTAAAAGGTCAGAAGATCGATTTAACTAAAGGACGTTCCTCTCTATCGAGCATTATGGTCGGATTGGGCTGGGACCCTGTTGAAACGAAGAAGAGCGGCGGATTTTTAAGCGGCTTGCTTGGTGGTGGCGGAGGCGGCGGTTCAGAAGTCGATTGTGACGCTTCAGTTATCTTACTAGATGAAAACGGCAAACTTAAAGGCAAAGAAAACCTGATTTATTTCGGCAACAAGAAAAGCAAGGACGGCAGCGTTGTCCATTCAGGCGACAACCTGACTGGAGAAGGCGAAGGCGACGATGAAACGATTAACATTGATTTGAAGCGCATTTCACCATCTGTCCACCGTCTCGTATTCGTAGTCAATATCTACAATGCGAAACAGAAAAAGCAGGATTTCAGCATGATCCAAAACGCGTTCATCCGATTGGTCGACAACCAGTCGAAAGAGGAACTTATCCATTACAACCTTACTGAAAACTACGGCGGCAAAATGTCATTGATCCCTGGAGAACTTTACCGCCAAGGCTCTGACTGGAAATTCTCTGCAATCGGCGAAGCAACAATGGATGCAGATATCGGTTCAATCGCAAACAAATACGCTTAAGAAGGAGTGCATGCAAAATGGCAATCAATCTATCAAAAGGTCAAAAAGTAGATTTAACTAAATCAAATCCGGGGCTTACAAATGTAGTTGTCGGAGTAGGCTGGGATACAAACAAATATGACGGAGGCCAGGATTTTGACCTGGATTCATCGGTATTCCTATTAAATGCAGACGGCAAAGCGGCTTCTGAAGCTGACTTTATTTTCTACAACAACACGATTGGAGCCGGCGGTGCAGTAGAGCATACGGGCGACAACAAAACAGGTGAAGGCGATGGGGACGATGAGCAAGTCAAAGTGACCTTGTCGACAATTCCATCAACAATCGAACGGGTGACGTTCGCTATCACAATCCATGACGCAGAAAACCGCGGCCAAAACTTTGGCCAAGTCAGCAATTCGTATGTTCGCATCATCAACGGCGACTCAAACGAAGAAATGATCCGTTACGATCTTGGAGAAGATTTCTCGATCGAAACAGCGGTTGTTGTTGGTGAACTTTACCGCCACGGCACTGAATGGAAATTCAACGCAATCGGCAGTGGCTATCAAGGCGGCCTGGGCTCGCTAGTAAAAGACTTCGGCCTCGACAGCTGATTTGAAAGCAGAAAAGCAAGGAGGCTGTCTCCTTGCTTTTTTTATCCATTAATACCGCTATTAATTTTAAGGTGCTTGCTGTTGCGGCGGGTCCGGGAGGAAAGAAGTTATGAGACATTTTGGCGTATTGAACGATTCTGATTTAAAAACCTTTTTTAAATATACCCCGGCAGAATTTAACCGAGATGCGGAACGGGAAACATTGGGATTGGCTTTGGGAGCGGCGCTTTATACGCCAGGTTCAAGGCCGGATTTCGCCCAGAAGATATTATCCGGGCAATACAGCCGTGATGCGTTTGCCGGGCTGACGACTTTGATCGTCTGCCTGGAAGATGCGGTGGCTGACTCACAGCTTTTGCAAGCGGAGGATAACGTCGTCCAGCAGCTGAAGCAATTGGAAAATGCGAAAGCATTCCAGATAGAGGCCGGACCGGCACTTTTCCTGCGGATCCGCAATGCGCAGCAGCTCGACAAGATGACGGCTTTATGCGGCACTTCCTTAAGCGTTTTGACCGGCATCGTCTTTCCGAAATGCGAACCGGAAAACCTTCTGACGTTCTTCCCTGCGCTGGACCGCGCCAGTGTGGCGGCGGGGCGCAATTTATACGCCCTGCCTCTGCTGGAAACGAAAGAAGTGCTATATTCGGAAACGCGCGGCAAGGCACTGCAGGAAATCCATGAAATTTTGCTGAAGGAAGTGGACCGTGTATTGACGGTCCGTGTCGGCGCTACCGATTTTTCCAGTCTTTATGGTTTGCGCCGTCCCGCGGAACGGACGATTTACGATATCCACGTGATCAGGGACTGCTTGGCCGATGTGCTGAACCGTTTCGGCAGAGCTGAAGACGGTTTTACTGTGTCAGGTCCTGTATATGAACATTTCTCTGCTGACCGGCAGGGCTGGCTCGCCAGCGTTCCGGAGAAGGTGCTGTGGGAAGAAGTGCAATTGGATGTTCTTAACGGATTCAAGGGCAAAACCTGCATACATCCGTCCCAAATATTGATTGTCAATGCCGGTTATATCGTGTCGCTGGAAAATTACACAGATGCCGCATTGATCTTGTCTGAAAGCGATTCGCATAATGGCGTGCTGCAAAGCCCGACCCGCAACAAAATGAACGAAGTAAAACCGCATTTGAGCTGGGCAAGGAAAATTACCGCCCAGGCGGAAGTTTATGGGGTGCTGAATGAAAACTTTAAACCAATCGATGTCCTCAACCACATTCGAGCAAGTCAATTATCAAAACAACTATAAATTATGGGACTCTCTCGAGCTGGTGGTTACCGTAAACCAGTCGTTTCGGGGGCTGCCACTGGAATCGCTTTTTTCGATGGCCCTAAGGGTCAATAAAAAACGGCAATTCCTGTTTGTCAGCAAGCTGATCGCTAAGCATTTGGCGGTCAATCCAGCCATTGCTTTAGGTACAGGCACTTTGCTGGCTTCTTTGCTGATGGAAAAAGAAGGTTTTCCTGCGCCGCCGCAGAGTGAAAAATTGGCGCACATGATTGGTGATGGAATTCCCGATTCAGCTTTAATAAATAAAGCCTTGGGCTACAGAGTCGCTTTGCCGGTAAAAACGGTATTCATCGGCATGGCGGAAACAGCTACCGGATTGGGCCATTCTGTTTTCCAGCATTTTGAAGATGCTTTTTACATCCATACAACACGAGAAAACATAAGCGATCTAGTCCCATCTTTTGTTTTCGAAGAAGAACATTCCCACGCGACTTCCCACAGAGTTTATGCTCCAGAAGGAATGCTCGAAGATGCGGAAGCCATCGTACTCATTGATGACGAGATCTCTACGGGCAATACCTTGATCAATCTCATAAAAGCCTTGGATGACCAATTCCCGGGCAAAAACTATACGTCCCTGTCGATACTCGATTGGCGCAATAGAGAGCAGCGGCAAAATGTTGATGATCTTGCAGCCGACCGGAACATCAGCATCGCAGTCCTCGCATTAATGGCAGGACAGTTCGAGCTGCGGCACGGTTCATCGCCGGAAGACGGCGAACTGGAAAACTTGTCAGGAATGAGCGAGGTGCCGCTGGAAGAAATGACATTTGTAAAAGCGTTGCCGCATCGATCGGCCACCGGGCATCAATATATGCCGCTGACCGGCCGCTTCGGCTTGTCCAGTACTGCCCATCTTGAAATCAGCAGCTGGGCGAAACAGGCTGCAGCATTTGCCGGGGAGCAAGCAATGCAAGAAAAACCGCTGGTAATCGGCATCGGTGAGAATATGTATTTGCCGCTCCGCTTCGCGTTGGAACTGAACAGCAATGCACTTGTCCAGACAACGACACGCAGTCCGATTTTCGCCTCCGATACCGAAGGATACCCCATCAAAGAAAAAGTGAAATTCAGCTTGCCTGACGCGGATGGGGTGAATCAGTTCATCTATAATGTAGACAAGCTCGATATTACAACGATTTATTTGCTAGCTGAATCTGTCACATTAGAAGAAGATTGGCAGCCGCTGATTTCTTATTTAAAGAAAAAAGCGCCTGTCAAATGGATTTCTCTAACGAATAAGAAAGCGGGGGATTGAGCCTGATGATTGAAGCAGGACTGGTCAAAACAAGCTATTCGAAAGAAGATATCACCTTTTTATTGAAAGATGTAACGGATGATTTCGCTGAAAGCACGCTCGAAGAACGGGAACAGGCGGTTCAAGCGGGAGCGCATTATGCAGAGCGCCTGCCAATCGAATACGTGCCGTCCCAAGAATATACGCAACTGTATCATGCAACGGTTAAAAAAACGAAGTCATACTTGGCTTTTCTGGTCGGCCTAGTGGCGCGCCGCATCCACATGAATGCAGGGACGGACGATATTGTGCTCGTGTCCCTTGCACGCGCCGGCAGTCCAATCGGCATTTTGATCCGCCGCTACGCGCAGCAGATTTTAGGTATGGATTGGCCGCATTACAGCGTATCGATCTTACGGGATAAAGGGATCGATGAAAAAGCGATGGAAGCCATCTGCGAAAAACACCCCGAAAGCCGCATTCAATTCGTTGACGGCTGGACTGGAAAAGGTGCCATCCAAAAAGAATTGACAAAATCCATCGCACTTGTAAATGATAAAAACGCTTGGAATCTGAAAGATGATATGGCGGTCTTGGCCGATCCAGGGGCATGCGCTGTATTGTTTGGTACAAGAGACGATTTCCTGATTCCAAGTGCTTGTTTGAACGCGACAGTATCAGGGCTTGTAAGCCGCACCATATTAAATGACAAATACGTCGGTGAAAATGATTTCCACGGTGCCAAATTCTATGCCGAACTGCTTCAGGATGATTTATCCAACGATTTCATCAATCAAGTGACTGCAGAATTCAAGGGAACGTCGGACGCTGTAAAAAAAGCTGCGGAAAGTTCTCCAGCAACAGCGGAGCGGACATGGCAAGGCATGCGGGAAGTGGAAGAAATCGGCGATACAATGTACAGTGAACGGGATTACCACCTCGTCAAACCGGGCGTCGGCGAAACTACGCGCGTCCTATTGCGCCGCAGCCCATGGAAAGTGTATGTCCGCGAACTCGATAATCCGGATGTGCAGCATATCTTGATTCTGGCGAAAGAAAAAGGCGTGCCGGTAGAAGAAGTGCCAACTTTGTTTTACCAGGCAATCGGCTTGATCAGATCGGGGAAAGAACTATGACAATCCTGTTCGCCAGTGATTTGGATCAGACCTTGATTTATTCCCGGCGGTCGATGGGGCTTGATGTCTCAGAGGCAGAATTGAAGGAAGTGGAGCGCTTTGAAGGCAATCCGCAATCGTTCATGACGGAAAAAGGGCAGCAAGCGCTGTGGGAGCTGTCGAAATCGACGTTTTTCCTGCCGGTGACAACAAGAACGCAAGCGCAATACGAGCGTGTGACCGGTATTTTCAAAGACGGTGAAACGCCTCGTTTCGCGGTTATTTCAAATGGCGCGGTCATCTTGGAGAACGGGCAGCCAATCCGCGAATGGTCTGAAGGGATGCGTCAGCAATGCGCCAGCGATAAAACGGTCATTGAGGAATTGCTGCCGAAAATAAAGCAGCATTTTTCAGAAGACTGGGTGCTGCGAGTACGCCAGGCAGACGATTGGTTCGTTTACCTGATTGTCGACCGCAATCGTTTTCCGGAAGAAAAATTAGGCGAATACACGCAAGTTTTCCGTGACATCGGATGGGACATGTCCTTGCAGGGGCGCAAACTTTATTTCATGCCTGTCAGCATTACGAAGGCGGGAGCGATGGAATATGTGAAAGAACGCGTCAATGCAAAATTTGTGGCGGCTGCCGGAGATTCGTTATTGGACCATTGCCTCCTTGAAAGCGCAGACCTTGGACTATTTGCTGCCCACGGAGAAGCGGTGCGGAGCAACATTCCGATTTCCGCCCATATTGAAGTGACCAGACAAAGCGGCATCAGAGCGGGAGAAGAAATTCTAGAGCGCATCGCGAAGGTGGCCCTGCAATATAAATAAAGGATGAGGGGGATTCCCATGGTTCAACTGCATCCGGTCCGCGTGAGAACGTGGGATCCGGAAAAACTGGGTGAATGGCTGGCTAAACCGCTAGTTGCACATCCGGAAACGAAAGTGGAAGATGAAACCATAACGTATCCACAGCTGCTGGGGCAATTTCTTGGCATGCCGCTGGATGCCGATGATTATTTTGCGGCGATTTATGATTTGCTGGAGGGAGCGGACGGCAGGCTGATCCGCCTTTCGGGCAACTTGAATAAGCAGATTTCAGGAGACCGTCTGCGCAGCCTGCAGGATTTATTCGAAATGAACAATAAAGAGCGGGGGCTGTCGCCCAGCCGCATTGTTGCATTTCTGGATGGCAAGGGGCTGCTGCCGCGATTGAAGGACGCCGGCTTGAATCGCCGGCTCCGCATCATCATGATTGAAGTGTTGAAGGAGTTCCAGGCCCAGTCGGGGGGCAGCACGACAATTTCCTCTTTCCGACGCGTCGCGACCGATCTCGTGAAATGGACGTTCAACCACGTGGAACCGGAGCTGGAAAAATTAGCGCTTGAACAAGGGCTTCCAGGATTTTTATGGTACGGGGAAACGACAGAAAGTGAAAAATGGTTTTTGAAATTTGCAGCGAAGTTCGGCTTCCATATCATCGTTTACGACCCTGAAGGCAAGCAATGGCTGGAAGATGCTCTCGGCGAGAAAGATCTGCCATCGCATAGCTTTCAGATCACAGCAGATGAGGTTCCGCCTTTTCCGCTGGAACGGCCTGAGAGAGTCGGCACCGTCGCCTTCCGGGCAACGCAGGAAGTGGACCGGCTGTTGCACCACGATGATTCAGGACTATACAAACCTTTCCAGTTTAAATCCTACACAACCAAGTCAGTCCGCTTGAAAACGACCATTGATGAAGCATTTATATTGGCCAAAGAACGGGCGATGGTGAGGCCATCATTCGCAGTAGAGCGTGGAAGCGTCATCATTCCAGTAGTGTTCGCGAAAATCATGGGCATCGAAAAAGACCGAAAGCGTTTTTGGGACAATATCCATATCCTGGACGAACGTGAAGACACGTTGCTGGTCCGCAGCTTCCCGTTCATCGAAGAACGCAAAGGCAATCAGCAATTCCATTACCGGGCGGCGCTTGGCAAAGACGGCCGGTTAGACCCGGAAAAGATGAAGACCGCAAATTGGTGGAAATATGGCCGGCTGCCGACAGGGTTGCAGACGGCTTTATGCGAAGCCATCGCACGGCATGTGGAAAAGCCGATGCTGACTCCACAGCAAGGAGAGTCTTTCGAAGACTTGAAGCTATACCAATTTTCACAATCGATGTCGCTGCCGGATCCGGTCATTAAACTGATCCAGCAATTCGACTATCCGCAATTTGTGCCGACGCTGCTGTTCTATAATGAAGAGAAGGACGGCGAACTGAGCCGCGCCGATGCTAACGCCATTGCCTTGATCCACACTTTCGGATTGGATGTGATCATCATCAATCCGCAGGCCCATCAAGACATCGAGCGCTGGATCGATGCTGATTTGATGGACACGCATTGGCTTGACGACAGAAGCTACGACGAACCATATAGAGAACCGTCAGTGGTGAAAAAGATGTTCAGGAAATGGCTTTAACCATAAAAGGAGGGAAAGTTGATGAACACGATGCCAAATCAGATTGAAGAACAAGAACTGGCGATGCAGAATGAGAACGAATTGAAAGTCCAGCTGAAGAAAAGCCCGGAAGTATTGCAGCTGGCTTCAAAAATCAATCCAAAAAACCAGATTGAACTGCTGGAGTTCGGCCGCGAGCCAGCGAACGAAATTTCGGCATTCACCGGCAAAGTATTGAACACGGTCCAAGCGAACAGCATGGAGGAATCCAGCGAGTTGCTGAAACAGCTGGGTAAAATCATGGATAAGTTCGACAAAAAGGATTTTGTGGAGAAAAAAGGTTTTCTGAACAAGATTTTCAATAAAGGCAATAAAGTGATTGAGCAATTATTCAGCAAGTACCAAACGATGGGGACGGAAATCGACAAGGTCTATGTCGAGATCACGAAATACGAATCCGAAATGAAAAAGTCCACTACGACATTGGAAGAGCTTTATGATAAGAACTTTCAGTATTTTATGGAGCTGGAAAAATACATTGCAGCAGGCGACGTTAAAATCGACGAACTGAAGCAGCAATTGCCAGATGTCCAAGCCAAGGCTGAAAGCGGCAACCAGATGGCGCTGATGGAATTGAATTCATTGCAAAACGCCATTGAATTGCTGGAACAGCGCGTCTATGACTTGGAGATGGCAAAACAAGTCTCCTATCAGTCGGCGCCACAGATCCGCATGCTGCAGCGAGGCAATACCAAGCTCATCGGAAAGATAAATTCCGCTTTCGTCACGACGATCCCTATCTTTAAAACAGGGTTGATCAACGCGATTGCCGCGAAGCGCCAAAGTTTGGTTGCGGAAGGCATGAATGAACTTGATCGCCGGACAAACGAAATGCTATTGAAGAACGCTAATGACATCTCACGCCAAAGCATCGATATCGCGCGCATGTCTGGTCAGCCGAGCATCAAGATTGAAACGATTGAACAGACATGGGAAACTATCATGCAGGGCATGAACGAAACCCGTGCAATTGAAGACGAAAACCGCAAAATGCGCGAGCAAGGTCGTTTGCGCATCGAAGAATTGCAGAAGAAATACGAAGATACTCAACGCAAAGCTACTTAATCTGAGGAGGAATTCACTTATGTCATCAATCAATTTAACTAAAGGCCAAAAAATCGATTTAACAAAAACCAACCCTGGGTTAACAAAAGTTCTAGTCGGACTCGGCTGGGATACCAATAAATATAGCGGTGGAGGGGACTTCGACTTGGACGCATCCATTTTCTTGGTAGGGGAAAACGGTAAATCGCGTGGATCGGAAGATTTCATCTTTTACAATAACCTGACGGGCGGCAACGGCTCTGTAGTCCATACAGGAGACAACCTGACAGGCGAAGGGGACGGCGACGATGAGCAAATGATCGTGGACTTGCCGAATGTGCCTGCAGATATCCATAAAGTGGTATTCACTGTAACAATTCATGATGCGGAAAGCCGCGCTCAGAATTTCGGCCAAGTATCAAACGCTTATATCCATGTGATGAACGAAAGCAGTAACCAGGAAATTCTTCGCTACGATCTTGGAGAGGATTTCTCAATCGAAACGGCGATTGTTGTCGGAGAACTTTACCGCCATGGCGCGGAATGGAAATTCAACGCCATTGGAAGCGGCTACCAAGGCGGACTTGCCGCTCTGGTCAGCGATTTCGGATTAAATTAATCAACTAAATACAGCAAAAGGCTGTCCCGAAAAGTCATTAGATATGGCTTCAGGGACAGCCTTTTTTCATTTGAGCCTTCGGTCGCAGATGTTCGGGTCCCGAAACATAGTTAAGATGATGCAATAATTTATAAATTGGCATTATTCAACATCACATTTTCTATTTATGCTATTCTCAAAAAGAGAGTAATGCGATAAGGAAAGGGTGAGTTGCATGATGGATATAGAACAGATAAAAGAAATTCGGCGGGCATTGCACCAGAATCCAGAGCTTGGAGGGGAAGAATGGGAAACGTCCCAACGCATTCAGCAAGAACTTCAAAAAGCCGGAATTCCGTTCAAGATCGGGTTTGCGAAAACCGGTGTGCTTGGAATCATTGAAGGTAAAGGCGGCGGGGGCACTGTGGCGCTGCGCGCAGACATTGATGCCTTGCCGATTTCCGAAAAGGCGGAAGTTGAATTCAAATCCAAGGCAGCTGGGAAAATGCATGCCTGTGGACATGATGCCCATACCGCGATGCTGCTCGGCACAGCTTTCAAGCTGAAAGAAATGCAGGATCAGCTGCCGGGGCGTGTGCTGCTGGTGTTTCAGCCAAATGAGGAATCAACGCCAATCGGCGGGGCGCGCCCGATGATGGAAGACGGGGTATTTGATGAGTTCAAGCCGGACGTCATTTTCGGTCAGCACGTTTGGCCGGATTTGCCGGTTGGCCAGATCGGCATTAGGGACAAGGAAATGATGGCAGCTTCGGACAGGCTCATATTCACGATCAAAGGTGAGGGCGGCCATGCAAGTATGCCGCATCAAGGCAAAGATGCCATCGTCATCGCTGCTGAATTCATCTCTGCTTTGCAGTCGATTGTCAGCCGCAACATCAATCCGCTGGAATCGGCAGTTTTGACAATCGGCACAATCAGCGGCGGCTATCGCTATAACGTCATAGCGGATCGAGTGGAGCTGAACGGCACCGTCAGAACGTATAGCAACGAAGCGAAAGAAACCGTCAAACGGAGAATCGACAGCCTGGTGAAAGGTTTCTCAGCTGCTTTTGATACTGAAATCGAATACCAATACATCGATGGCTACGACGCTACGGTCAACACGCCTGAATGGTCGGAGCTAGTACGGGAACGTGCAGGAGAGTTGCTCGGAGCAGATGCTCTTCCAGAAGTGGACCCTTCAATGGCAGGCGAAGATTTTTCAAGATTCTTAGCCGAATATCCGGGTGCTTTCTACTGGCTCGGTTGTGCGAAAGAAGGCGAGGGAAAACCGAAACCGCTTCACGATCCGGAATTTTTCTTCAACGAAGATGCTTTGGAGATCGGCATAAAAACGATGGTCGATGTGACAGTCAGCGCCCTTGAAAAACTGAAAAACTGAAAAGCTGAAAAGCTGAATGATAATAAGTGGCTGCCCCGAAAAAAGAGGCTGATCAGAGGCTTTTTTGCTGTTTTACACAATAGTTACAAAGCTCGCCGGAAATAAGGTTTTATGCAATTTTTTCTAATAATGTTGAGAAATCATGAAAATAATGTATATAATATTGCTTAAATGAATAAAAATTCTTTTATTAGGGAGGCGCAATATGAAAAGTCCAGAAAAGAAGGCGGAAAAACCAGGTATTTTTATTCGGTTCCTGAACGCAATAGAAAAGATAGGGAATAAGCTGCCTGATCCATTCATGATTTTCGTATATTTGGCCATTGCAGTCATTATAGGATCATTTATCTTCAGTTTATTTGATGCAGCTGTTGTCCATCCGGGGACAGGCGAGACGCTAGCCATTCAGAACCTTATTTCCTGGGCTGGTTTAGAATACATAATCACCTCTATGCTGACGAACTTTACCGGCTTTGCGCCACTTGGAACTGTACTTGCAGTAATGCTGGGAATCGGTCTGGCAGAAAAAGTTGGATTATTGGAAATTGCCATCCGGAAAACGATCCTGAAAGCGCCGACAGCTTTAGTGACTTACGCTGTTGCGTTTGTTGGAATCATGGGAAATATTGCTTCTGACGCCTCCCAAATTCTGATACCGCCGCTTGCCGCGATGGTATTTTACAAAATCGGCCGCCATCCGCTGGCGGGACTTGCCGTCGGTTTTGCGAGTGCGGGCGCCGGCTTTACAGCGAACTTGCTGATTGTCGGGACGGATGCGTTGCTTTCGGGTATTTCAACGGAAGCCGCTGCAATCCTGAATGATCAACTTATCGTAACGCCAGCCGATAACTGGTATTTCAACATTGTTTCCGTATTCGTGCTGACGGTTGTTGCGGCGCTCGTTACGGAAAAAATTATTGAGCCGAAACTTGGTAAATATGAAGGCGACAGCATCATCGATGTCGATGCGGAAGAACATCCGAAAGCCAATAAAGGGCTGCGCAACGCCGGCCTGGCTGCTCTAGCTTATCTTGCAATCATCGCGTTGCTGATTTTTCTGCCGGGCTCATCGCTGCGCAACGAAGAAGGCGGTTTGATTCCTTCACCTTTCCTGACAGGGATTGTACCAATTATCCTAGGACTCTTTGTAGTGCTTGGAGTGGCTTATGGAAAAACGGTCGGAGTCATCAAATCTTCAAAAGATGCTGTCGGTTTCATGGCGGAGTCTATCAAAGATATGTCCGGGTTTATCGTCCTGATTTTTGCGGCTTCGCAATTCATCGCTTACTTCACATGGACGAACATCGGGACATGGGTAGCTGTCAACGGTGCTGAATTATTGACGCAAATCAATTTCACAGGAATTTACCTGATCGTGGGCTATATCCTGTTCACTTCTATGCTGAATTTCCTGATTTCCTCCGGCTCTGCCAAATGGGCGCTGGAAGCTCCGGTATTCGTGCCATTGTTCATGCAGCTCGGCTACCATCCGGCATTTACCCAAATGGCCTACCGGATCGGGGATTCGTCGACAAACATCGTCACGCCGCTGAATCCATATTTCATCGTCGTGCTGTCATTCTTGCGAGAATATGATAAAAAAGCGGGAATGGGGACATTGATCTCATTAATGATTCCATATACGCTATCATTCTTAATCGTATGGATTATCATGTTTTTGATATTCTTCTATGCCGGCTTCCAATACGGACCGGGCATCACGCCTTTCTTGTAAACTGATGAAAAAGGAGTAGATTCCATCATGGAAAAAGAGAGTAGCGACGATTTGAAAGAACAGATGATCAAGTGGCGCAGGGATTTGCATAAGCATGCGGAATCGGGATTTTTGGAAATGCGTACAGCATCACTTGTTGCACCTTATTTGGAAGCACTTGGATATGATTTGGAAATGGCGGAAGACGTTATGAAAGCGGAACAACGGATGGGAGTCCCATCTCAGGAAATTCTGGATGCCCATTATGGCTGGGCGGAACAAAATGGAGCGGACCTGGACTGGTTGCCGAAATTCAAAGGCGGGATGACAGGTATCGTGGCGACGCTGCAGACTGGCAAGCCCGGCCCTGTGCTTGCCTACCGCTTTGACATGGATGCGCTCGATATCCAGGAAGACATGGTGGAAGGGCATGTGCCATTTGAAAAAGGCTTTGCTTCGATGAACCCTTCCAAAATGCACGCTTGCGGACACGATGGGCACACAGCTATCGGCCTCGGCCTGGCAAAAGCATTAATGGCCAATAAAGAAGGGCTTTCCGGAACAATCAAATTGATTTTTCAGCCAGCTGAAGAAGGGACGCGCGGCGCGAAATCGATGGTGGAAGCGGGCGTAGTCGACGATGTAGACTTCTTCATCGCAATGCATCTCGGCATCGGTGTACCGACGGGGGAGTTTATCGCCGGCAATTCCGGTTTCCTTGCCACGACGAAATTGGACGTCGCCTTTAAAGGCGTAGCCTCGCACGCTGGGGGAAAACCGGAAGAAGGGCGCAACGCTTTGACCGCTGCTTCATCAGCAGTCCTTGCACTGTACGGCATTCCGCGCCATTCAGCAGGTGCTTCACGCATCAATGTCGGTGTATTGAATGCCGGCTCCGGCCGCAACATCGTTGCACCGCTAGCTGAGATGAAAGTGGAGACACGCGGTGAAACTTCAGAAATCAATGATTATATCCGTTCCCAGGCGATTGCTGTCCTGACAGGGGCGGCTGCCATGTACGGCGTGGAAGTGGAAGTGGATATCGTCGGTGAAGCGAAAAGCAGCATGCCGAGCAGCAAGCTGGTCGATGACCTTGCAGCGATAGCCGAAAAATCACCTTATTTCAATACAGTGACAGCCTGGTCGACCGATGCAGCAGGTTCTGAAGACGCTACGTATTATATGGAGCGGGTAAAAGAGCTTGGCGGATCCGCTACCTACTGCATCGTCGGAAGCGACTTGGCAGCAGGGCACCACAACGAGCGCTTTGACTTTGACGAAGCATCGATGCCGGCGGCTGTAGATGTTCTCTTGCGCTCAGCACTCAGCATAAGCAACACATAAGAAAAAGACAGGGCAGCCGCCCTGTCTTTTTCTTATGCAAATTAAATTTTACTGTTACGTCAGGAATAACGAAAGTTGCGGGAAGACAATGACGATTACCAAAACGATAACGAATATCGCGAAAAATGGCACAACGCCCCTGATGACTTCCTCCACTTTCTCGCCGGTTATCCCGCTGACGACAAAGAGGTTCAGCCCGACTGGCGGGGTAATCATCCCAAGCTCCATATTGACGACCATGATGATCGCAAAGTGGATAACATCAATTTCCAATGCTGTGATGATCGGCAAAAGAATCGGTAATGTAATTAAGATGATTGCCGTTGGCTCCAGGAACATCCCGAGCACGAAAAACAGCAAACTGATAATCAGCAAGAATGTCCATTTGTTAAAGCCACTGTCGCTTACCCATTGCGCAAAGCTTTGTGGAATCTGTTCCGTAGTAAGGAAGGTTCCAAGCACAAGGGCGGCTGCGATAATTAGAAAAATCATAGCTGTCGTGTTGATGGATTCCGTTAAAATGTTTCTGAACTTTTTTAAATCTAATTCGCGGTAAACGAATAACGAGATGATCAAAGAGTATAAAACCGCCAAGAACGATGCTTCAGTTGGCGTAACGACACCGGTATAGATACTCCCCAAAATAAGAACTGGCATTATTAAACCCCAAAAGGATTTAAGAGTCGGGCGCCATCTTTCATTTAAAGGAACTTTCGGTGAACCGCCGTAGCCTTTTTTGTGGGCAACGATTACGGCATAAATGATGAGTGCTAAACCGAGCACCAAGCCCGGTAAAATACCAGCGGAAAATAATTTCCCGGTAGACTGCTCTGAAACCGATCCGTATAAAATCAGTGGAATAGAAGGCGGGATCAGGATGCCGAGTGTACCGGCTGATGCTACAAGCCCCATCGAATACTTTTTATCGTATCCCGCTTTGACCATCATCGGAATCATGATGGCGCCGATTGCCGCAGCAGTGGCTGGGCTGGAACCGGAAATCGCTGCAAATATCATACACGTTAACACGGTTACGACCGATAAGCCGCCTCTTGTATGGCCAACCCATACGCGTATAGCTTCAATCAGGTATTTTGAAATCCCGCCTTGCGCCATGATCAAACCAGCGAACACGAAGCCAGGGATTGCCATTAGCGTTGTACTATTGACTCCGGTAAACATCCGCTGAACAACAGTATTTAAGGAAAAATCAACCAGATACAAGCCGATGATGCTCGACATTGCCAAACTGATGGCAATCGGCACCCGCAATAAAGCGAAGAAGAATAATAAGCCAATAACAATTACTGCTTCCATAGAATATCCTCCCCGTGAGTAACGTCTTCTTTCTTAACAAAAAACTTATAGGCTTTTTCACAGAATCGGATAAACAACAAAGTACCGGCAATTGGCATGATCAAGTAATTGATCCAGATCGGGAATCCAAGATCGATGGTTTTGATTTGCTGGGCATATGCGGTCATGACCATGTCCATCCCAGTCCATATGATGAAAACACTGAAAGAGATTCCGACCAAAAGAGTGAAAACTTGTGAAACTTTTCTGAAAGTCGGGCCTGCTCTGTCATAAATAATATCAATGGCAATGTGCTTGTCTTCTTTTAAAGCGGTAGAAAAACCGATGAAAATTGCCCAAACCAGCAGCATCGTGTAAATTTCGGTTGCCCAGCTTTGTGATGCCCCTAGTACATAACGCATGAATACTGAATACAAACTGACGCCGATTCCGCCTAAAAACAAAATCGCGGAGAAAGCGCTTTCAATCCAATTTAATATTTTCAACTAAATTCCTCCTTAAACTCGATCATGTATTTTGGATACGAGATGTTAAATCAAATCATAATATAATAGTTTTAGAATAACAAGACCAAATAGTTAAATTATTTAAAATATTAAAACAGGAAATTGAGTTTTAATAATAGATTGTCTAGTGGCTTTAACAATCGTATCAGATTTGCGCAATCAGACTGATTTTCGAAGAAGATTGCTTCAGAGCTGAAGGGCCGGCTCTTTCTATAGCAAACGGCTCAAAGTTCATTTCGTTTAACATTTAATACTTTTCTGGTTGCAGAAAAAATCTATCCCTTAGCGGATAGGATTTCAGCTGCAGCTTCAAAAAGTATAAACAATGAATAGAAAAGAACGGAAATAAAGTGTTAGAAAATTAAAAATTTTTCTTTACATTGTGATTTTCCTGTGATAATTTTGGGTTGAGTTGTATCCAATAATCAAGAATCAGGGAACCGACTCTAAATCAGCAATAAAAGTTTAATGAAAAGGGAGGCGTAAACGTAAAAATGAAAACCCTTTCAAAAAACAGAATAGGCTGGGGAGCTACAAAGGAAAACAAACATACAAGGGGGAAGAGTACATGAAGAAGTTTACGTTAGCTTTATTTTTATTAATGGTCGGTTTTGTTTTGGGGGCTTGCGGCAGCGAGGAGTCTGACGGCGGCGGGTCGGAAGGCGCGGATGGAGTTCAGGAAACGACGATCAAATTTTCACACGTAGTAGCTGAAAACACACCGAAGCACCAAGGTGCTTTGGCGATGAAAGAATATATTGAAGCAGAGTCGGATGGCAAGATCACCGTTGAAATCTATCCGAACAGTTCTTTATTCGGTGACCAGGATGAATACCAGAACTTGGTTTCGAATAACGTACAATTCATTGCTCCCGATTTATCAAAATTCGTAGGGAACAACCCGCAGTTCAATGTTCCATCATTGCCGTTCCTGTTTGACAACGATGATGAAGCCATCGCTTTCTGGGATGGGGAAAAAGGGACAGAAATTTTGGGAAGCCTGGAAGCAGATGGCGTGCTTGGCTTGAAAATGTGGCCGAACGGCGGAAAACATGTAACGAATAACGAACGCGCCATCACTTCTCCAGCTGATTTTAAAGGATTGAAATTCCGTACACAAGGTGGACAAGTTCTTGAAGCCGTCTATTCGACTCTTGGAGCCGGTTCTGAATCGATTCCATTCAGCGAACTTTACACTGCATTGGACCAAGGTGTAGTTGACGGCCAGGAAAATACATTCAGTAACATCGAATCGAAAAAATTCGATGAAGTACAAGAACATATGACAATTATGAATCATACACGGGTTGACTACGCAATCTTCACAAACACTGAATTCTGGGAAGGCATGAACGAAGAAACAAAAGCGATTGTTGAAGCTGGTGTTGAAGAAGGCACAAAAGTAGCACGTGAAGAAGCTCTTACTTTGAATGAAGCAGCATTGGAATTGATCAAAGAACGCGGTGAAATCGAAATCACTGAACTGACTCCTGAACAAATTGAAGAATTCAAAACGGCTTTGGAGCCGATCTATGAAGAATTTGAAGAGGAAATTGGCGCTGATGTATACGAAGCGGCAAGAGAAGCTGCGGGAGAATAACAGAGTTCATGCCAGTATGGCTGAAATTGAAAAAGTTGGCTGTATTCATAGCCAGCTTTTTCTCTTTATTGTAGCCTTTCAAAATAACCTTAAGACAGGAGAATGAATGTGGATAAAGCTAAATTTGAAAAAGGGCTGGAAATCCGGAAAAGCGTTCTTGGCGCTGAATACGTTGAAAAATCGATTAACAATGCAACTGATTTCAATATGCCGATGCAGGAATTGGTTACCGAGTATTGCTGGGGAGAGATTTGGGGCCGTCCGGGCTTGGAAAGAAAAACAAGAAGCATCATCAACCTGGCGATGATAACGGCGCTCAATCGCCCGCATGAATTGAAGCTGCATGTCAGAGGCGCAATCAATAACGGCCTGACACGCGATGAAATCAAAGAAATATTCCTGCAGACAGCGATTTACTGCGGTGTGCCGGCGGCGATTGACAGCTTCCGCTCCGCGAAAGAAGTATTTGACGAAATGGACAAAGAATAACCTGCCAAACTGACCAATAAGAGCTCCTCCCGACGGGCACTTGGCTGCAGTAGATTAGCAGACCCAAGTGCTGCACAACGGGAAAAATTTTTGCCATTATTTTGGATACAAAATACAACTATAAATTAAACTAAGAAGGTTTTACTGCCGATATTCCGCAAAACTGCCTCGCTTGCCGCGGGCGAGCGCTGAGCCGCTTCGTCGCTGCGCTAGCTTCGGGACATGAAAAACCGTTGCAGGGTCTCAGCTGTCTCGTCGCTACGCTGCCCCGCAGGCAAGACATTGGGCGAAGCTTGCGAGGCCAAGTCTTTGCGACGAGCTTGCGCAGGAGCAATGGTCTTTGCACTGCCCAAAGCGGCCGAAGCGATGTATTAAATCTTATTTAGTTCAGTTTATATAAGTGCTTTGATTAACGGGCTGTAGCCGGAATATAGCGGAAGTTTTAATGGAGCATCAAGATCTCATAAAGGAGGGGCAATATGCATTTCCCGCAACGTGTGAAGATTAATGAAGTGGTGTTAAGGGATGGGCTTCAGCTGGAGGCGAAAATAGCCAGCCTTGAGGAAAAAAAGGGGCTGTTTGACGAGCTGATTAGAGCGGGCGTCGAAACGATCGAATTCGGTTCATTCGTTCACCCTAAAGCGGTTCCGCAAATGGCGAATAGTGGTGAATTATATGGCCAGATTGCCGATGACCCGGCCCGTCCGGTGTTGATTGCGTTGATTCCGAATTTGAAAGGCGCTGAATTGGCGAGTTCCAAAGGTGTGGAAAGAGTGAATTTCGTTTTTTCTGCAAGCAATACCCATAACCAGCAAAATGTGAACAAGAGCACGGCGCAATCACTGGAAGAGCTCGAAGCGATCCATGGTTACTGCAAAACGAATGGGATCATCATGAATGTGTCAATCGCGACTTCATTCGGCTGCCCTTTTGAAGGCGACGTGCCTCCCACCAGGATCCATGAGCTGGTGCAGAAACTTGTCGACTTGCAAATTGATATCGTGACATTGGCGGATACGACAGGCATGGCAAATCCGCGGCAAGTATTTGAAATGCTGGAAGGCTTGAAAAAAGTCCATCCCGGGCAGAAGTTCAATCTGCATTTCCATAATACAAGAGGCATGGGGCTGGCCAACATCCTGTCCGCTATTCAAGCGGGTGCGGACAGTTTTGACACATCGCTCGGTGGACTCGGCGGCTGTCCGTTCGCGCCCGGGGCCACAGGAAATGTCTGCACGGAAGACGCGGTCCATATGCTCCAGAGCATGGGCATCGAAACCGGCATTTCACTCGAAAAATTGATTGAGGCATCCAAATCGCTTGAAAAAATGGTTGGCCACAAGACGCCAAGTTATATTTTGAAAGCGGGGCCTTCTGACAAGAAGTTTCCGGTGCCAAAGGACTAAACAATGAAAATTTGGAGGATGACATGATGGCTGATTGGCAAACAATCGTAGTGAAAGAAGACCATGCTTCTGAAAATGTATATATCCTTGAGTTGAATCGGCCAGAGGTGATGAATTCCTTGAATACGCAAATGGGCATTGACCTGATTGAGTGCCTCAAGGAACTACAAGAAAAGCCGGACTTGCGCGTGCTCGTTTTGACCGCTTCCGGGGAAAAAAGCTTTTGCGCTGGAGCGGATTTGAAAGAGCGGAAGGGCATGACGAATGAGCAATGGAAGAAACAGCACGATATTTTCGAGGAAGCTTATGCCTGCCTGCGGAATTTCCCGTATCCGGTTATAGCGGCTGTCAACGGCTTTGCGCTTGGCGGCGGCATGGAAATGCTGTTGAGCTGCGATTTGCGCTATGCTTCAGAACACGCTCAGATGGGCCTTCCTGAAGTGAAGCTCGGCATCATTCCTGGAGTCGGTGGTACGCAATTGCTGCCGCGCGCGATTCCGGTCGGGCTGGCGAAGGAATTTCTTTTCAGAGGCAATAAGATTCCAGCGCAGAAGGCATTGGAAGCGGGCATTCTGAACGGCGTAGTACCGAAAGAGGAATTGCTGGAAGCAACGCTGTCAATCGCTAAGGAAATCGCGGCAAATGCGCCGCTGTCGCTGAAAGCGTTGAAAAAAGCGGTCAATACCGGACTTGAAACCGATTTGAATACAGCTTTGGTAATCGAGTTGGACCAATATTATAAATGCGCGAATTCTGCTGACCGCCAGGAAGGGATTTTGGCTTTTAATGAAAAACGGAAAGCAAACTGGCAAGGGAGATGACTTTAATGCATGAAGTAAAAGGGGAACAAGCACTTGAATTGAGCAAAAAGCTAGCGGCATACAGCACCGCGCTGACATACAGCGAATTGCCCGCGGAAGTGGTGGAATTCACGAAGCTCTGCATTTTGGATTATTTCGGTTCGGCAATCGCCGGTTCCGGAAAAGTACCCGTCCGGATGATTGCGGAACTTGCGGAAGAAATGGGCGGAAGGGAACAGGCACGCCTGTTTACCGGCGGAAAGTCGTCAGTCTTGAACGCGGCCATGGTCAACGGCGCGGCGAGCCACATCGTGGAACTTGATGACATCCATAAAGGCTCGATCATCCATGCGGCTACTGTCGTCATTCCGGCGGCGCTGGCAATAGCTGAATGGAAGAAACTATCGGGGGAAGAATTGATTACAGCGGTTGTTGCCGGCTATGAAGTCTGTTTCCGGATTGGTGAAGCTGTATCACCTTCGCATTATTATTACTGGCACAATACCGCGACTTGCGGAACATTCGGCTCAGCCATCGCGGCGGCAAAATTGCTTGGCTTGGATGCAGAACAAACGATTGCGGCACTCGGAAACGCCGGGACGCAGGCGGCGGGGCTATGGGAATTCATCGAAGATGGCGCAATGTCGAAACAGCTCCACACCGCAAAAGCTTCGATGAACGGCGTACTCGCGGCTTTATTGGCCCAAAAAGGTTTTACCGGCCCCCGCAAGATTCTCGAAGGAAACCGTGGCTATTTCAAGGCGATGAGCGAAGCGTACGACGAAACGCGCATTACAGAAGGCTTGGGCCAGCAATTCAAAATCATGGAGAACTCATTCAAAATCCATGCCTCATGCCGCCACACACATCATGCGGTCGATATGCTCATTGATATCTATAAAAAACGGCAGCCATCACTTGAAGAAATTGAATCGGTGAAAGTCGAATCCTATCAAGTGGCGTTGAACATCACCGACGATGCGGATCCGCAGACCGAATACGCAGCGAAGTTCAGCCTGCAGTTCTGCTCGGCGTTGGCCTTATTGAAAGGCAGCGCCAGTTTGGGGGATTTCAATGAACAATCTCTGTGGGACGAGGAAGTACGCGCATTAATGAAAAAAGTGGAAGTCATTACGGAGCCCGGCATCGATGCCAGCTACCCAGAAAAATGGGGAGCGGCAGTGGAAGTGGTGTTCAAAAGGGGTGATTCGGTCAGAATGGTGACTGAATATCCGAAAGGCGATCCGGAAAATGCAGTGACTGCACAAGAATTACGTGACAAATTCATCGGCATGGCAGGTGTTTTTCCGGCCCAAAAGAGGGAGCAGCTTGCCAATCAAATATTGAAGCTGGAAAAAATCCAATACGTTGAAGAGTTGATGGACAATCTGTAAGTGAAGAGGGCGAGCATATGGCTGATAACAATCGCGGGCAATTAAATGAGCTGCAAAACCGGCTGGCTGCGCTGGATGAGAAAGAGTTGGATGAAGTAGCATATGTGCTGTCGCTTTACGGCGAATCTTCGCGAGGGCAGCGTCCTGATGCTGTGCCAATGCATTTTCTCGGGAGATTTCTCGGCATCGAGCAGCATGGTGACGGTACGGCAGAGATGACACTCGGCGCGCAGAACGAAAATACGTATGGCGTCGCGCAAGGAGGCGCAATCTACACCCTGGCGGACGTGGCAATCGGCTTCAGTATCCTGAAAACCTTGGCGGAAGGCGAAAAAGTGTTCACACTAGAGCTGAAAGTGAATTTCATTGAAAAAGGCCAAGGCGCCCATTTGCTGGCGGCGCCGGTCATTTTGCGGCGTGGACGCAGCACTGTGGCGGCGGAATGCACGGTCACAGATGACAGCGGGACGCTTGTCGCAAAAGCGCTCGGGACGTTTTACATTTCAGGAAGAAATTGATCTTAGCAGGAGGGATCCGCATGAAGGAAATCCATTATAACGATGTTGTCGAGGAAGTGGCCGGAATGTGCCAGCGCGCCAATTATAATCTGGGCGATGACGTTTATTCAGCATTCAAAAAAGCGCTCTCCTCTGAGCGGTCGGAAACCGGCAAGGAAGTGCTTGCCCAATTGATCGAGAATGCCGATATTGCCCAAGCCGAACAAGTGCCGATGTGCCAGGATACCGGGACGGCGGTTTTTATCGTGGAGCTTGGGCAAGACTGCCACATCACTGGCGGACTTTTGGGCGATGCTATTAATGAGGGCGTCGCGAAAGGCTACGGAGAAGGCTATCTAAGGAATTCGATGATCTACAATCCGTTGAACCGGAAAAATACCGGCAATAACACACCGGCCATCGTCCACATTGAACTGGTGGAAGGCGATAAAATGGTGCTTCATATGACCGCTAAAGGCGGAGGCGCTGAAAATATGAGCGCGTTGAAAATGCTCAAACCTTCGGACGGCATTGAAGGGGTCAAGGAATATATTTTGTCGGTTGTCAAAGTGGCGGGGCCGAATGCCTGTCCCCCGCTGATCGTCGGCGTCGGAATCGGCGGCAATTTTGAACGCTGCGCCTATTTGGCAAAAAAATCGCTGTTCCGGCCGATTGGGATACGCCATCCGGATCCGGACGTAGCAGCGCTCGAAGAAGAATTGATTGTGTCGATCAACCGTCTCGGAATCGGCCCTCAAGGCATGGGCGGTAGTACGACGGCGCTCGATGTGAAAGTGGAAGCGGAATCGTGTCATATCGCTGCATTGCCGGTTGCGGTCAACCTGAACTGCCACGCCAGCCGCCATCAGACGGTTGTGCTTTAAGGAGGAAGGCGAATGGTCCAGAAAAAAGTCAGGCTGCCATTGACGGAAGAAGATATCGAATCTTTGAAAGCGGGCGATCGGGTGCTGCTGTCGGGAGTTGTCTACACTGCGCGTGATGCGGCCCATAAAAGGATGACAGAAGAGGAACGGCAAGGAATTCCATTGCCAATCGATGTCAGTGGCCAAGTGATTTATTACACGGGTCCGACGCCTGCGAAGCCCGGGGAAGTGATCGGTTCAGCGGGTCCGACGACCAGTGGGCGGATGGATTTGTATACGCCGGCACTGCTCGAGAAAGGCCTCAAGGGCATGATCGGCAAAGGCTACCGCAGCGAAGAAGTGAAAGAGGCAATCAAGAAACACCGAGCCATCTATTTCGGGGCCGTCGGCGGAGCGGCAGCGCTGATTGCCCGTTCGATCAAATCGGTCGAAGTGATCGCTTACGAAGATTTGGGGCCAGAAGCGATCCGCAAGCTGACAATAGAAGATTTCCCGGTATTTGTCATCAATGACGTGCACGGTGGAGACATCTATCAGGAAGGCGTCGAGAAATACAGAGAGCAGTAGAGGAGGACGGATAATGGTGAGAGCAGGAATTATCGGACTGGGCAATATGGGAGGCCGGATGGTTAGGCGTTTGCTGGAAGAAGGCGCAGAAGTCGGCATTTACGATGTGAACCAAGAGGCCATGGAGGCAATGGTTAGATTGGGAGCTGCCAAGGCAGCAAGCCCGGCCGACTTGGCACGGAAATTTCAATACATCATCACCGTCTTGCCGAATGTTTACATCGTGCAAGAAACGCTGCTGGGCCACAACGGCTTGATGGAAGGAATGGACGGGGAAAGCTTGCTGATCGAAATGACGACGTCAATCCCTTCCGTAACGATAGAGTTGAGCGCGGCGATGAAAGGGAAAGGTTTCCGCATGATTGACGCTCCGGTTTCGGGCGGTGTCAAAAAAGCGGAGAATGGCACCTTGTCAATTATGGTCGGCGGAGAAGAAGCGGATTACAGGGAAGCCCTGCCGTTATTGGAAATGCTCGGAGAGAATATCAATCATGTCGGAGAGGCTGGTGCGGGGCATACCATCAAGGCGCTGAATAATATGATCTCCGCGACGACGCTTGCAGCGACAGGGGAAGCGATGGCACTCGGTGTAAAGCTAGGGCTTGATCCGGCAAAAATGCTTGATGTCATCAACACCAGTACAGGCCGAAGTTTTTCCAGCGATTTCAAATTTCCCAACCAGGTGTTGACGCGGAATTTCGAAGTCGGCTTCACACTCGACTTGATGGTCAAGGATTTAAAGATTGCCATGAGCATGGCTGAACAGGAAAGTGTGCCGATGTTCATTTCCGGTGCATCGTTCCAGCTATGGAAAAAAGCTTTGACGGAGGGCCGTGGAAGCGAAGATCATACCGCAATCATCAAAAGCATCGAAGAAATGTTCAATGTAGAGATAAAAGGATGACTGAATCCCTTCGTGCCCAACACAGTTGGTTAGTGTTGAAATTACTTCATTCATTCTTAATTTAAAGGCGTTGTTGGTATATCAGCAATGCTATGCCATAGCCGATTTAGAAGAAGACAGTATTTAAGGGGTGCCACATGGAGAAGTTCAGGTTAACGGAACAAGATCGGGCTACGCTGCAATTCAAGGTCACGACAAAACTGCGTGAACTGATTTTAAAAGGCGAATTCAAGATGGGTGAACGCTTGATGCAAGAAGAGTGGGCAAAAAAGCTGGGTGTCAGCCGGATGCCGCTACGCGAAGCATTGCGCCAGTTGGAAGTTGAAGGCCTTGTCAGTATCGAGCCGAGAAGAGGCGCCATTGTGACGCCTGTGTCAATCGAGGACATCGAGGAAATCTACCAGCTCCGTGCTTTGCTGGAAGGCGAAGCGGTGGCCAAGGCGCTGCCATTTCTGGGCGAAGAAGAGGTTGCCGAGCTGGAAAATATCTACGGCAGGATGCTGACGCTGAAAGCGGACGAACATGATATGGAACAATACATGACCCTGAACTCCGAGTTTCACCGCATCATCCGCGAAGGATGTCCGTGGAGAAGGATTCAAGGTTTTATCGAAACTCTCTGGAAAGGTATTCCGCCATACACACCAAGCTTGCTGGCTGACCATTTGTCGGAATCGCATAAGGAGCATGGCCAGATGCTCCAATCGATCAAGGATAAAGACGCCGAAAAGCTGCGGCAAGTGACGGTGCAGCATATCCTGCGCACAAAAGATAACTTGATCCGCATGATCCGTGAGAAATGACCACGCTATCTAGAATGCCTAAATAACGCTTAGGGGAAAAGGGGACAAGTTTATGAAGAGATTGGATATTGCCGTAATACCAGGAGACGGAATTGGAAAAGAGGTCGTGCCTGAAGCATTGCGCGTACTCGATGTTATTGCAGAAATCCACGGAGGCCTTGAATTCAATTACAGCCATTATCCGTGGAGCTGCGAATATTATATTAAGCACGGTGAAATGATGCCAAAAGACGGACTCGAACAAATCAGCCAAAGCGATGCGATTTTTCTCGGCGCTGTCGGAGATCCAACCCTCGTGCCAGATCATGTCTCGCTTGCGGGTCTGCTGCTGAAAATCCGCAGGGAATTCCAGCAAGTCATCAATGTCCGGCCAGCGAAAATGCTGGAAGGAATGGTTTCGCCGCTGAGCCGGCCCGAAAATTTCGATATTATGATTGTCCGTGAAAACAGCGAAGGAGAGTACAGCAGCATCGGCGGCCGGGTCCATAGCGGCGAAGATGAAGTTGTCGTCCAAAATGCGGTCTTCACTAAGAAAGGCGTTTCTCGCGTCATGCAATACGGGTTTGAAATTGCGCAAACAAGAAGCGGTCGTCTGACCAGTGCGACCAAGTCGAACGGCATTGCCCATTCAATGCCATTCTGGGATGAGGTATTCAAGGAATTATCCGCGAACTATCCAGACGTCAAAACGAATAGCGAACATATCGATGCGCTTTCCGCATTTTTCATCACCAAGCCGCAGACGCTTGATGTGGTCGTGGCAAGTAATTTATTCGGGGACATTCTTAGTGATATTGGAGCGGCTATCATGGGGAGCATCGGCATCGCGCCAGCCGGCAACATCAATTTGAACGGAAAATTCCCTTCTATGTTCGAACCTGTGCACGGCTCGGCTCCAGATATTTACGGCAAAGGCATCGCAAACCCGATCGGCCAGATCTGGACGGCAAAAATGATGCTTGACCACCTCGGAGAGACGGAGATGGGCGCTCTCGTACTGCAAGCAATTGAAGACACGCTGCAGCAAGGCATTAAAACAGGCGATATTGGCGGCAGTTCGAATACGAAAGAAGTGACCGACGCTGTCATAGAAGCACTTCAGAAACGCTCCAACTAAAACCAGCAGGAGATTTGGCGGCGTTTATCTATGGAGTCGATAAATGGGCAAGCCAGATTTCCTGATATTTGCGTTTACAATAGTCAGAATTTTTAGTAGTATTGGAGTTATTATTATATTGTATCCAAAATCCACAAATGCGATCTTTATTGCCGAACGGTTCGTTTTTTAAGAAAGCGGTTTCATTGGATAAGGAAATCTTGCTGTTAGATCAGGCAGGAAAAAACTAGATGAGGTGCAGAAGAATGAAAATAACGCGCATTGATGTACAGACGGTTCCGATCAGCAGCCCAATCCGCAACGCTTATATCGATTTCAGCAAAATGACGGCTTCGGCGTTAGCCATCACGACCGATGTCATGAAAGATGGCAAACCGGTAGTCGGCTATGGCTTCAATTCCAATGGCCGCTACGCACCGACTTGCCTTTTGAACGAACGTTTTATCCCGCGGCTTCTTGAAGCAGATCCTAAGGATATTGTGACGGATGACGGCGCTAACTTCGACCCGCATAAAATACATAGCATCATTATGGCCAATGAAAAGCCAGGCGGCCATGGGGAACGCTCAGTTGCGGTCGGTGTCCTTGATATGGCTGTGTGGGACGCAGTGGCGAAAATCGAAGAAAAACCCTTATACCAATTGCTGGCGGAGCGCTACCGGGACGGCCAAGTGGATGAAAAAGTCTATATCTACGCTGCCGGCGGCTATTATTTTCCGGATAAAGGGCTGATAGAACTGCAGGACGAGATGAAAGGCTATCTCGGCTTGGGCTACCGTGATGTCAAGATGAAAGTAGGCGGCGCGACGCTGAAAGAGGACTTGAAGCGCATCGAGGCGGTGCTGGAGATTTTGCCGAAAGGCAGCGGCTTGATGGTCGATGCCAATGGGCGCTTCGACCTCGATTACGCCATCGAATTCGGCCAGAAAATCAAGGACTACGATTTGCTCTGGTATGAAGAAGCTGGCGATCCGCTCGATTATCATCTGCAGGCAGAACTGTCGAAAACTTATCCGAACGCAATGGCGACTGGCGAGAACCTATTCTCGCTGCAGGACGCAACGAACCTGATCCGCTACGGCGGCATGAACCCGGAACAGGATTTTCTTCAATTCGATTGCGCGCTTAGCTACGGCTTGGTCGAGTATTTGCGGATCCTCGACATGCTGAAAGAAAACGGCTGGTCGTCACGGCGCTGCATTCCGCATGGCGGACATCAAATGTCCCTGAATATTGCGGCAGGGCTGGCCCTTCACGGCAATGAATCCTACCCGGGCGTGTTCGAACCGTTCGGCGGATTCGCTGATAATTACGAAGTGGAAAACGGCTTTGTGCGGATGCCGGACATTCCGGGAATCGGCTTTGAAGCAAAAGCCAATTTGTATGAATTGCTGTCAGGAATCGGGAAATAGAAGGATGCAGGAAAAGAGGTGGAAGAGATGTCCGATAAAATGGCGTTCGATTCCGATATAGCACAGGAATATGACAAAGGCGTGAGGCGGACATTGCCGACGTATGACCAGCTCCTGCGGCTGTCCCACACGTTTCTTCGTTCAAAATTGGACGCGGAGGCCTCTGTTCTTGTAGTGGGCGGCGGTGGCGGCAATGAACTGAAAACATTCGGACCGCCAAATCCCGATTGGCGTTTCACTGCTGTGGACCCATCAAAAGCGATGCTTGAAGCAGCGCGGATGAAAGCGCAGCAGCACAATATGGACGAGCGGACAATCCTGATCCATGGAACGGTCGAAGATGTCCCGGAAGATGCGCTTTTCGAGGCGGCGACTTGCCTGTTGGTCCTGCATTTCGTTGCAGAAGTCGAAGACAAGCTTGCGCTGCTGAAGAAACTGAGATCCCATTTGAAACCTGGTGCGCCCTTGGTGCTGGCCAGCAAATACGGCGATCCGCAAGACGAAGAGTTCCAAGAGCAGGTGGCGCTGTGGAAAAATTATTGGCTTGATATGACCGATTTATCAGAAGCAAAAGTCGAGAGCCTTATGAAGAGCACGTTGGTGGAAGCCTCGATTCCAGAAAAAAAGCTGCGGGAATTGCTGGCCGAAGCCGGATTCCAGAAAATCACGAAATTCTTTAAAACCAACCATTTTGGCGGCTGGATCTGCTATGCCGGCTGAACAGCGGCAAGGAAAGGCGTGAAGTGCCATGAACGGATTCGCCATGACCGACTATAAGGCGTTTGCATCTTTCACATTTTCCACCGCTGTTTTTTTGCTGTTGTTTTTCGGTCTGCCGGATGCCTTTTCGCACGACGCAAAAGTAATGACGGCGATCATCGTCTCCGGCATCATTTTATGGGCGTTCGAACCGGTGCCGATCGGTTTGACCGCGTTGATCATCCTGCTCGCCATGCTCATATTAAAAGCGGCGGACTCAGCCGTCATTTTCAGCGGCTTCGCTTCGCCCGCCACTTATTTGATCGTGGCCGGCATGATGCTCGCAACGGCAGTCAACGAAACCGCGTTAATCAGAAGGATGACCTATTGGATTTTAAAAAGATGGGGCAGCAGCCCGGAAGGATTGCTCGGAAGCATCATCATCATTCAGCAGATCCAGGCGTTTTTCATTCCTTCTACGGCAGTCAGGTCGGCGCTGATCCTGCCGGTGTCTTCGATGATCATCGAAACGACGCAGGCGGGAGCGGGAAGCAACTTGAGGAAGATGATCATGCTCGGTGTAGCATTCGGCGGCATCATTAGCGGTACGTCCGTGATGACAGCCGCCATCGGCAACATTCTCACTGTTGAACTGCTGGACCGCTTCGCGGGAATCAAAATCACGTATTTTCAATGGTTTTACTATACCTTTCCGCTATGGATGATCTTGATCCCATCAATCTGGTTCATGTTGCTGAAAACATTTCCCCTGCCTCCGGAACAGCGCTCATTTCCCGCTATCCGCCAGGAAATGGGCGACAAGTTGACAGAACTCGGCCCGGTCACACCGGCTGAGATTCGTGGTTTGATGATTCTTTTGTTCATCGTCACGCTATGGCTGACCGAACCGCTTCACGGCATGCACCCCAGCCTGCCCGCATTGATTGGGGTCGTTCTGATGGCATTGCCGAAAATCGGCGTAGCAGACTGGGAAACCGTCGTGAAGATCAATTACAATACGGTGCTGCTGATCAGCGTCACGCTGTCGATGGGCTATGCATTTGCCGACTCAGGCGCAGCCGATACGATCAGCGCCTATTTAAGCGTCGGCTGGTTTACCGGTTTGCTGCAGAACCCGCTGATGGCGGTGGTGACGGTCATTTTAGTGTCGCAGCTGTTCCATAAACTGATTTCCAATGTCGCAACAGCTGTCGTCGTCCTGGTGCCGATCCTGATCAGCGTGGCGCAGAACGCGGGCATTGATCCGTTGGCCATTGGATTCACGACAGGCCTTACGTGCCTCTTCGGGTTTGTGCTGATTGTTGAATCGATGCCGAATCTGTTGGCGCACAGCACCGGAATGATCAAACAAAAAGACTTTTTGAAGCCTGGCATATATGCAACAGCGATATCCATCGCCGCCACCATCTTAGTCGCAGCGACGTGGTGGCAATGGATTGGCCTGGTATAGCGTGAAAATAGAATCGAAATCCAAAAGGAGGGAAAGTTATGTTGCCTTTACAGGGAATCACAGTGGTTTCACTCGAACAAGCAGTGGCGGCGCCTTTTGCGACGCGCCAGCTGGCCGACCTGGGTGCGCGCGTCATTAAAGTGGAGCGCCCTGGTCCAGGGGATTTTGCCCGCGGCTACGACAAGACGGTAAACGGGCTGTCGAGCCATTTTGTTTGGACAAATCGCTCCAAAGAATCGATTACGCTCGACCTGAAACACGAAGAAGCGAAGAAAGTATTGGACAAACTGTTGTCGGAGGCCGATGTCTTTATCCAGAATCTCGCTCCGGGAGCGGTGGACCGCCTGGGCTTCAGCGCGCAGGAACTTCAAAAGAAATACCCGAAGCTCATCATCTGCTCTATTTCGGGCTATGGGACATTCGGACCTTATACAAATAAAAAAGCGTACGATCTGCTGATTCAATGCGAAGCGGGGCTGGTGTCTGTGACAGGCACCGAAGAAACGCCTTCGAAAGCGGGAATCTCCATCGCGGATATTGCGGCGGGCATGTATACATACACGGGCGTGCTGACGGCGATCATCTCCCGCTATAAAACCGGGAAAGGCGCCATTATCGAAGTATCGATGCTCGAGGCGCTGGCCGAGTGGATGGGCTATCCGCTGTACTATTCCGCGTATGGCAAATCGGAGCCGCAACGGACCGGAGCGAGCCATGCCACCATCTATCCATATGGGCCGTTCAAGGCAGGCGACCAGAAAATGGTGTTCCTCGGCATCCAGAACGAACGCGAATGGGTGCAGTTCTGCGAAGAGGTCTTGAACAATGCCGATATTGCAGTGGATGAGCGCTTCAATAACAACTCCAAGCGTGTCGCAAACAAAGATGCGCTGCGGGCGATCATCGAAACGGTTTTCCAAAACATGGACTCGGACGGCATTATCAGTTCGCTGGAAGGAGCAAAGATTGCCAATGCCCGCTTGAATACCGTTACGGAATTGGTGGACCATCCGCAATTGCAGGCACGCAATCGCTGGAGGGAAGTGGATTCGCCTGTTGGCATACTGAAAGCTTTGCTGCCGCCGGTGACATCAGATGAGTTTGACACGGTCATGAATCCAGTGCCGGCGGTCGGTGAACATACGGCCGCCATATTGGAAGAGTTCGGTTTTGACTATGAGGAAATGCGCCCTTATACAGAGGCGGATGGGGACAATTAAAACTTGAAGGGATGGAGAAGAAGATGGCGGGTTTAAGTGTGCAGGAACGGGAGAGTTTGCGTGGGGAAGTCCGGAATCTGTGTTCGGCATTTCCAAATGAGTATTGGAGAAAACTAGATTTGGAACGGGAATATCCGTATGAATTTGTCGACGCGCTAACGAAAAGCGGCTATTTATCAGCACTGATTCCAGAACAATACGGCGGCAAAGGCTACGGCATGACCGAAGCGACGATCGTATTGGAGGAAATCAACCGGTCGGGCGGACATGCGGCAGGCTGCCACGCGCAGATGTATACGATGGGTGCACTGTTGAAGCACGGCAGCGAAGAACAAAAGAGCAAATATCTGCCGGGCATTGCGGACGGCAGCATCCG
>DATISS010000190.1:0-15460 GCA_035468565.1 Planococcus sp. (in: firmicutes) | reverse complement strand
CTATTGATGATCGTGGTTACATGGAACGATATCCAGAAGTTCTTCTTTTAATGAAAAAGATTTTCCTTATAGTTAGAAAGCGACAAAAATTAACCAGTCAGTTGAGGTGTATTTTGGAATGAAACAAACAGCAACTTTTATCCCGACACTTAGAGAAACACCGGCTGATGCGGACGTCAAGTCCCATCAGCTCCTATTGCGCGCAGGATTCATCCGCCAAAACACAAGCGGCATCTATTCGTTCCTGCCACTTGGCAAACGCGTTTTGCAAAAAGTGGAGAACGTCATCCGTGAAGAAATGGAAGCCGTCAACAGTGTGGAAGTTTTCCTTCCCGCTTTGCAGCAAGCTGAACTTTGGCAGGAGACGGGCCGCTGGTATTCGTATGGCGATGAGCTAATGAGGCTGACTGACCGCAATAACCGCGCTTTCGCACTAGGCGCGACGCATGAAGAAGTGATCACGAGCCTTTTGCGCGACGAAATCAAATCGTACAAAAAATTGCCGTTGAATTTATTCCAGATCCAATCGAAATTCCGTGATGAAAAGCGTCCACGCTTTGGTTTGCTGCGCGGCCGTGAATTCTTGATGAAAGATGCTTATTCTTTCCACGCGACAACCGACAGCTTAGACGACACATATAACGATATGATGCAAGCTTACACGAACATCTTCACACGACTTGGCTTGAATTTCCGTGCGGTCATTGCGGATTCAGGGGCAATCGGCGGCAAAGACAATCATGAGTTTATGGTGCTTTCTGATATCGGAGAAGACACGATCGCTTATTCCGATACTTCAGGCTACGCGGCCAATATCGAGATGGCGGCTGTGAATGTCGAGTATCCTGTGTCAGGCGAAGCTGAAAAGGAAATTGAAAAAGTGGCGACTCCCGGCCAAAAGACGATTGCCGAGGTAGCCGGATTTTTGAACGTTTCTCCAGAGCAATGCATCAAGACATTGGTATTCAAAGCGGATGAAGATTTTGTTATCGTCTTATCCCGCGGTGACCACGAAATCAATGATGTGAAAGTAAAGCATGCAACGGGCGCGAAAATAGTTGAAATGGCGTCTCCAGAAGACGTGTTGCAGCAATTAGGCTGTGAAATCGGTTCACTTGGGCCGGTTAAGCTGAAATCGCCGATCCGCGTCTATGCGGACTATGGCGTCAAATCTATTGTCAATGGTGTGACCGGTGCAAACGAAGCCGGCTACCATTTCGTCAATGCGACACCAGAGAAAGATTTCTCGATCGACACGTTTGCAGACTTGCGCTTTATCCAGGAAGGAGACGCTTCTCCGGATGGGGAAGGCGTCATCAAATTCGCCAAAGGAATTGAAGTCGGCCACATCTTCAAGCTAGGCACAACTTATAGTGAGCCGATGAAAGCGACATTCCTGAACGACCAGGGACGTGCAATGCCATACATCATGGGATGCTACGGAATTGGCGTTTCCCGGGTTATGGCTGCAATGGCCGAACAATTCCAGGACGATAACGGCTTTACTTGGCCGGATGTGATTGCCCCTTATGAAATTCATATTGTACCAGTTAATATGAAAGACGAAGTTCAGCGCGAATTGGGCGAAGACCTTCATAAATTATTGAAATCGTACCGTTATGAAGTTCTCCTTGATGACCGTGTGGAGCGCGTTGGCGTTAAATTTGCGGATGCGGATTTGATTGGATTGCCTGTACGCATTACGGTTGGCAAAAAGGCTTCTGAAGGCATTCTAGAAGTGAAATATCGCCGTACCGGAGAGACTTTCGAGTGGAAACGCGAAGAATTGCTTGACCATTTGCAGCAATTCTTTAAGAAATAAGTGGATAATCTGATATGATTGGAGGAAAGTACAACTTGTACTTTCCTTTATTTTTTCTATTTTATAATTCTGTTACTAAGGAGATAGTTATGACAAATCAGCAAGATCCAAAGATGCGATTCAATCTGCTTCTTCAGCATCTCGATTTAACAGACGATGTAAATATGCCTTTTTTCGAAGAGGCTGAACTGACTCGGATGACGGTCCATAAAAAAGAACGGACTTGGCGTTTTATGATTAAAGTAAAACAGACCTTGCCCTTGAAATTATATTTATTGCTAAAAGAACGGCTATATGCGAATTTCTCAACTATTGCAACAGTCCAATTGCAAATTGAATGCGAAGCGGCCTCGGCCGATGACGGCTTGGTCATGGAATATTGGAAATATGTCGTGGAAGAGTTTTCGGATATGGCACCACCTCTGCGGGAGCAGCTCTTAAACCAAGCACCGGAATGGAACGGCCAAAAGCTGATAGTCAAATGCAACCGCGAGCATGAAATGATGGCGTTGAAATCGAAATACAGCGATAAGCTGGCAACTGCTTACCAGCAATTCGGCTTTTCGCGGCTCGCTGTAGATTTCCATCTATCTGAAGAGAACGATGAAGCGCAGGCGGCTCATCAAGCCTTTATGCAAGAGCGCCTGGCAGAAGAAGAAGAAATGGCTAAGAAAGCTGTGGCCGACATGAAAAAACGCGATACCGACCGCAAAGAAAACGGCGGCCATTCCGGACCATTCCAAATGGGAGTCAATATCAAACCGGATGAGCCGATTGCCGAAATCAAATCCATTGTGGACGAAGAGCGGCGCATTACGATTGAAGGCTTTGTATTCGATGTGGAAGTGCGCGAATTGCGGAGCGGCCGTTCTTTGTTGACGGTGAAAATCACCGATTACACCGATTCGATTTTAGTGAAAATGTTCTCGCGTGACAAAGAGGACGCCGAGCTTATGGCGAATGTCCAAAAAGGCATGTGGCTAAAAGCACGCGGTTCAATCCAGACAGACACATTTGTGCGCGATTTGGTCATGATGGCCCAGGACATGGTAGAAATCAATCCTGTGCGGCGCCTGGACACAGCAAAGGACAAACGGTCTGAGCTGCATCTCCATACACCGATGAGTGCGATGGATGCTGTTTCTTCTGTGGAATCACTTGTCGCGCAAGCGGCGAAATGGGGCCATCCTGCAATCGCAATCACCGATCATGCCGGCGTGCAATCGTTTCCGGATGCATACGCGGCAAGTAAAAAACACGGCATCAAGGCCATCTTCGGCCTGGAAGCGAACCTTGTCGACGATGGAGTTCCTATTGCGTATGAAGAGCGCCATGCTTTGCTTGAAGAAGAAACATTCGTCGTCTTCGATTTGGAGACGACCGGGCTGTCCGCTGTTTATGACACGATCATCGAACTCGCCGCTGTTAAAATCAAAGGCGGAAACATCATCGATAAATTCGAAAGCTTTGCGAATCCGCACCACGAATTATCCGCGACCACGATCAATTTGACCGGCATCACGGATGATATGGTGAGAAATGCGCCGGAAGTCGAAGAAGTCATCCGCAAATACCATGAATGGGCAGGCGATCACATCATGGTAGCGCATAACGCGGCATTTGACATGGGCTTCCTGTACGTCTGCTATAAAAAATTCGGCATCGATATGAAGCACGCGACCATCGATACGCTTGAACTGGCGCGCATGCTTCACCCAGAGCTGAAAAATCATCGCCTCAACACATTGGCGAAAAAATTCGGCATCGAATTGACCCAGCATCACCGGGCAATCTATGACACTGAAGCTACATCTTACTTGCTGACGTATTTGCTGAAAGAAGCCGATCAAAAAGGCATCTTGTATCACGACCAGCTGAACGATTATGTCGGCAGCGGAGACGCATACAAGCGGTCCCGGCCGACGCATTGCACCCTGCTGGCGCAGAATGACGAGGGCTTGAAAAACTTGTTCAAGCTGGTGTCTGCTTCGCATATCGATTATTTCTACCGTGTACCGCGCATTCCACGGTCACTGCTTCAGCGCCATCGCAAAGGGCTGCTGGTCGGCTCGGGCTGCGACAAAGGCGAGGTCTTTGAAGCTGTCATGCAAAAGTCGATGGAAGAAGTAGAAAAAACGGCACAATTTTATGATTATCTCGAAGTCCATCCAAAAGAAGTCTATTCCCATCTGATTGAAAGAGAATTGATCCGGGACGAGTGGAACCTGGAAGACGTTATCCGCAAATTGGTGAAAGTTAGCCGCAAATTGGAAATTCCGTTGGTGGCGACTGGAAACGTCCATTATTTGGATGAAACGGATGCCATTTTCCGCCAGGTATTGATCGGCTCACAAGGCGGAGCGAATCCGCTGAACCGCCATAAATTGCCGAAAGTCCATTTCCGCACCACTAATGAAATGCTCGAAGCGTTCGACTTTTTAGGCGAAGAAACAGCCTACGAACTCGTAGTGGCGAATTCGAATAAAGTGGCGGAAATGATCGACACAGTGAAACCGATCAAAGATGAATTGTATACGCCGAAAATCGAAGGTGCGGACGAAGAAGTCAGGGAATTGAGCTATACAATGGCCCATCAGATATATGGTCCGATCCTCCCCGAAATCGTCGAAGCTCGCATCGAGAAAGAATTGAAGTCAATCATCGGCCATGGTTTCGCGGTCATTTACTTGATTTCCCATAAATTGGTTAAAAGATCTTTGGACGATGGTTATTTGGTAGGATCGAGGGGATCGGTCGGTTCGTCGCTTGTTGCGACGCTGACCGAGATTACGGAAGTTAATCCGCTGCCGCCGCATTATATCTGCCGGAAATGCAAAAAATCTGAGTTTTTTCATGATGGATCGGTCGGCTCCGGCTTTGATCTGCCTGATAAGGATTGCCCGGATTGCGGCATTCCGTTCCAAAAAGAAGGACAGGATATTCCGTTTGAGACTTTCCTAGGCTTTAAAGGGGATAAAGTTCCCGATATCGATTTGAACTTCAGCGGTGATTACCAATCCAGAGCCCATAATTATACGAAAGAATTATTCGGCGAAGACAATGTATTCCGGGCAGGGACAATCGGCACCGTTGCCGAGAAAACCGCTTACGGCTATGTGCGTGGCTACGCCAATGACCGGGAAATGACGCTTCGCGGAGCGGAAATTGACCGGCTGGTCCAAGGCTGTTCGGGCGTAAAACGTAGCACCGGCCAGCATCCCGGAGGCATCATCGTAGTACCTGATTACATGGACATCTACGATTTCTCGCCAATTCAATTCCCGGCAGACGCCCAGGATTCCGAATGGAAGACGACGCATTTCGATTTCCATTCGATCCATGATAATTTGCTGAAACTGGATATCCTGGGGCACGATGATCCGACGGTTATCCGGATGCTGCAGGACTTGTCCGGTATCGACCCGAAAACAATCCCGACTGACGACCCGGAAGTCATGAAAATCTTTTCCAGCGTCGAGTCGCTCGGTGTTTCTGAAAAACAGATCGGCTGCAAGACAGGAACCTATGGTATCCCGGAATTCGGGACGCGCTTTGTTCGCCAGATGCTCGAAGAAACGAAGCCGACGACATTTTCTGAACTGGTCCAGATTTCCGGGCTGTCGCATGGTACCGATGTGTGGCTGAGCAATGCCCAGGAATTGATCCGAAACGGCACATGCCAGCTGTCAGACGTTATCGGCTGCCGGGATGATATCATGGTCTACCTAATTTATCAGGGCCTTGAATCTTCTTTGGCATTCAAAATTATGGAGTCTGTGCGGAAAGGGAAAGGCTTAACTCCCGAAATGGAAGAAGCGATGAAAAAAGAAGGCGTTCCGAATTGGTACATTGAATCTTGCAAAAAGATCAAGTACATGTTCCCGAAAGCCCACGCTGCAGCATATGTATTGATGGCTGTGCGAATCGCTTATTTCAAAGTGCATTTTCCGATTCTTTATTACGCAGCCTATTTCACAGTGCGGGCGGAAGATTTCGATGTCAATGCGATGGCTAAAGGCTCATCGTCAATCAACGCTAAACTGGATGAAATCAATGCCAAAGGACTCGAAGCATCAACGAAAGAAAAGAACTTGATGACGGTTATGGAATTGGCGCTGGAAATGGTCGAGCGCGGCTTTACGTTCCAGAAAGTCGATTTGTATAAATCATCAGCTGACGAGTTCATTATCGAAGGCACCAGCCTGATACCGCCGTTCAATGCAATTCCCGGCCTTGGGACGAATGCGGCGAAATCGATAGTTGCCGCACGCCAACTCGGGACATTCCTGTCGAAGGAAGATCTTCAGCAGCGCGGACGCGTTTCGAAGACGATTATCGAATACATGGACGACCATGGCTGCCTCGAAGGAATGCCGGATGCCAATCAGCTGTCGTTGTTCTAGCAGGTTGCATGGCACCAGGCTTTATGGTATTATTGTAGTAACATTTATTGATAGCTCTGTCACAGAAGAGTGGGTTCTCCCGCTCTTTTCTGTTGTTATGGCATAAAATTGTCGGGAGGCATGTATGAGTAAAATAACTGAACAAATCGAACAAATCGCAATGCCCATCACCGAGGAATTGAACCTTGAACTTGTCGATGTGGAGTTTGTCAAAGAAGGGCGCAATTGGTTCCTTCGCGTATACGTAGACAATCCAGCAGCACCGATTGACATTGAACAATGTGCGATAGTCAGTGAAAAGCTTAGCGAAATTTTGGATAAGCTGGATCCGATCGAACAGAATTATTTCCTTGAGGTTTCTTCGCCAGGTGCTGAGCGCCCGCTGAAAAAAGACAAGGATTTTGAAAAGGCGATTGGAAAACTTGTCTACATCAAGACTTATGAGCCGATTGATGGCGCGAAGGAATTCGAAGGCTATTTGCAGTCATTTACTGAAGATGAAGTCCAAATTGAAATCAAAATCAAAACACGCAGAAAAACAGCCGCATTCGACCGTAAGAAAATTGCAGTCATCCGTTTGGCTATCGACTTTTCTGTAAAACCTGATTGAAGAACGTGGGAGTGAAAAAATAATGGGTAATGAGTTTTTAGATGCATTAGATGCATTAGAAAAGCAAAAAGGTATTTCTAGGGATGTTTTGATTGAAGCGATCGAAGCTGCTTTGGTCACAGCGTACAAACGCAATTTCAACCAAGCGCAAAATGTGCGCATTGACTTGAATCAGGATACGGGCACGATGCTGGTCTATTCCCGCAAAGATGTGGTCGAAGAAGTGGAAGATGAGCGTTTGCACATCTCACTTGAAGACGCAAAAGTGATTAACCCGGCTTACGAGCTTGGCGATGTTGTTGAAGAAGAAGTGACCCCGCGCAATTTTGGGCGCATCGCTGCCCAAACGGCAAAACAAGTCGTCACGCAGCGTGTACGCGAAGCGGAACGCGGCTTGATATTCGAAGAGTACGTCGACCGTGCTGATGACATCGTCAACGGCATTGTCGAACGCTTGGATGCGCGCAATCTTTATGTCGGCTTAGGTAAAGTTGAAGCGGTTCTGCCACAGACAGAGCAGATGCCGAACGAATCTTACCAGCCGCATGACCGCATCAAAGTTTACATCACGAAAGTTGAGCGCACTACGCGCGGACCGCAAGTTTTCGTGTCGCGGACACATCCGGGATTGTTGCGCCGACTATTTGAAAACGAAGTTCCTGAAATCTATGAAGGAATTGTTGAAATCAAATCGATTGCACGCGAAGCGGGAGACCGTTCTAAAATTTCCGTCGTTGCCCACCGCGAAGACATCGATCCAGTCGGATCATGTGTCGGAGCAAAAGGTGCACGTGTGCAGACGATCGTCAACGAATTGAGTGGCGAAAAAATCGATATCGTTGAATGGTCTGAAGAACCAACGATTTTTGTGGCGAATGCATTGAGCCCTTCTAAAGTTCTTGATGTCCAAGTCAATGATGATGAAAAATCGACGACTGTCGTCGTACCGGATTATCAATTGTCATTGGCAATCGGTAAACGAGGCCAGAATGCGCGCCTTGCAGCGAAGCTGACTGGCTGGAAAATCGATATCAAG
Organism: Planococcus sp. (in: firmicutes); assembly: GCA_035468565.1. Taxonomy (GTDB): domain Bacteria; phylum Bacillota; class Bacilli; order Bacillales_A; family Planococcaceae; genus Planococcus. Next base: position 7,589 of record DATISS010000190.1, on the reverse strand, counting down.
AGTGAGACGGATGCGCGTGAAATGGGCATTTACCCTAACGAGAACGCTTCTGTTGAACTAGTCGAAAGGGACGAAGACCTTGAAGACTTCGATTTTTACGGTGAAAAAGAATAATCAGGAAAAGGTGATGTCCGTTGGCTCTGCAAAAGAAAATTCCATTACGGAAGTGTGTAGCTACAGGCGAGATGCATCCTAAAAAAGAAATGATCCGGATTGTCCGGAGCAAAGAAGGCGAAGTATCCGTCGACTTGACCGGCAAAAAATCGGGTCGCGGCGCCTATGTTTCAAAGTTGGAATCGGCGATTGAAATTGCACGCAAAAAGAAAGTATTGGACAATCAGCTGGAAACGAAAGTGCCGGCTGAAATATACGACGAATTGATTCGCGTTGTCCAAAGAGAGCAGTTGAAGCAATAGTGAACAAAGAGAAAATCCTTCAATTACTGGGATTGGCTACCCGCGCGCGGATGACAATAACCGGAGAAGGAATGACAGTGAATGAAGTGCGCAAAGGAAAAGTGGAATTGGTCATTTTATCCGAAGACGCTTCAAAAAATACGAGTAAAAAATTGCATGATAAATGCAAATCCTATAATGTCGATCTTCACGTTTTCGGAACGCGTTTCGAACTGGGGCATGCAGTCGGCAAGGCAGAGCGTGTAACGATAGCGATAACTGATGCAGGCTTTGCGAAAAAAATTAAGAGTTTGATTGATGAAAATAACCGGGGGTGAGCAGATGACCAAAATTCGAGTACATGAGTACGCTAAAAAAGTAGATAAGCCAAGCAAAGAGATCATTCAGCAGTTATCAAAGCTGAATATTGAGGTTGCCAACCACATGGCGACACTGGAAGACAATGCTGTGACAAAATTGGACGGCATTTACAAAAATTCTTCACAAGGACAGCGTCCACAAACACAGAGCCGTCCGCAAACCGGAGGACAATCACGTCCACAAGGCCAAGCTCAATCACGTCCGCAAAGCGGAGGGCAATCACGTCCGCAAGGCCAAGCTCAATCACGTCCGCAAAGCGGAGGGCAATCACGCCCACAAGGCCAAGGACAGTCACGTCCGCAAACCGGCGGCCAGCCGCGTCCTCAAGGACAAGGCCAGTCACGCCCGCAAAGCGGAGGGCAATCACGTCCGCAAACCGGCGGGCAAAGCCAGAACCGTTCTGCGGCTCCAGCACAAGGTTCAAACTTTACACCGAAAGCAGCTAAACCGACAGCAGGTCCAGGACAACGCAACAATCGTCCAGGCGGCGGCGGTCCAGGGCGCGGTGGGCAAAACCGCAACCGCAAAGGCAAAAACCAGCAGCAGCAGCCAGTGAATCCACTGCCGCCGATGCCGAAGAGAGAAAAAGAATTACCGGCTAAAATTACGTTCAGCGAGTCATTGACTGTTGGCGAATTGGCGAAAAAATTAGGGCGCGAGCCGTCTGAAATCATCAAAAAATTATTTATGCTCGGCGTTATGGCTACAATCAACCAAGAGCTTGATAAAGATGCAATCGAATTGATCTGTGCTGAGTATGAAGTGGAAGTTGAAGAAGAAGTGTTGGTTGATAAATCCGACCTCGAAATTTACTTCGAGCCTGAAGACGAATCTCTTCAAGAAGAGCGTCCTCCGGTTGTTACAATCATGGGTCACGTTGACCATGGTAAAACAACGTTGCTGGATTCAATCCGCAACACGAAAGTGACCGCAGGCGAGGCTGGCGGAATCACGCAGCATATCGGTGCGTATCAGGTTGTTGACAATGGCAAGAAAATCACGTTCCTTGATACTCCTGGACACGCAGCGTTCACGACGATGCGTGCCCGCGGAGCGAAAGTGACTGACATTGCCATTATCGTCGTAGCGGCCGATGACGGTGTTATGCCGCAGACGGTAGAAGCGATCAACCATGCGAAAGCAGCAGAAGTACCGATCATCATCGCGGTCAACAAAATGGATAAGCCGAGCGCGAATCCTGACCGGGTCATGCAAGAATTGACCGAGCACGGACTTGTGCCGGAAGCATGGGGCGGCGAAACGATCTTCGTTCCGATTTCTGCCCTTAAAGGCGAAGGCATCGACTCGCTTCTTGAAATGATCCTGCTTGTTTCTGAAGTTGGTGAATTGAAAGCGAATCCTGCACGCCGCGCTATCGGGACTGTCATCGAAGCAGAGCTTGATAAAGGCCGCGGTTCGGTTGCAACATTGCTTATACAAGACGGCACGCTCCACGTTGGAGATCCGATTGTTGTCGGCCACACATACGGACGTGTCCGCGCAATGGTCAATGATCTTGGGCGCCGCGTCAAAGACGCAGGCCCATCTACACCTGTTGAAATTACAGGATTGAACGATGTGCCTCAAGCGGGCGACCGTTTCGTCGTATTCGAAGACGAAAAAACTGCGCGCCAAGTCGGTGAAACACGTGCAACTTCAGCGCTTCAAGTGCAGCGTTCTGAGAAAACACGCGTTACACTCGACAACCTATTCGACCAGCTTAAACAAGGTGAAATGAAAGAATTGAACTTGATCGTCAAAGCTGACGTACAAGGTGCGGTTGAAGCGATGGCTGCTTCATTGTTGAAAATCGATGTTGAAGGCGTCAATGTTAAAGTCATCCACACGGGCGCTGGCGCTATTACAGAATCGGATATTGCCCTTGCGGCAGCCTCGAATGCGATTGTCATCGGCTTTAACGTACGCCCTGACATCAACGCAAAACGTGCTGCAGAAGCAGAAGGCGTAGATATCCGTCTGCACCGCATCATTTATAAAGTCATAGAAGAAATCGAATTTGCAATGAAAGGGTTGTTGGACCCTGAATTCGAAGAAAAAATTATCGGACAGGCCGAAGTGCGCAGCACGTTCAAAGTTTCTAAAGTCGGGACGATTGCCGGAAGCTATGTAATAGATGGCAAGATAACCCGAGACAGCGGCGTCCGTGTCATCCGTGAAGGCATCGTCGTATTTGAAGGCGAAATCGACACGTTGAAGCGCTTTAAAGACGATGCAAAAGAAGTTGCGAAAGGCTACGAATGTGGTATCACAATCAAAAACTTCAATGATGTGAAAGAACTTGATATCATCGAAGCCTATATCATGGAAGAAATCGAACGTAAATGATTCTCTACATGGAATGTGAATTCTTCATTCCAGTAGCCCATTCGTTAAAAGAAAAGCGGGCAGTGGTAAAAAGCATGCTGACCCGCTCAAGACAGAAATTCAATGTATCCGGTGCGGAAATTGATCACCAGAACGTCTGGCAGCGAACGCGCCTTGCTTTTGTCACCGTGTCTTCATCGAAAGATGTTGCGGACAAAGAAATCGCGCGCGTTCTGAGCTTTCTGGAAAGCAATCCTGCATGGGAATGCCTTGAAATCCATCAAGAATATTTGTAAGAACGAGGTGAAGTAAAAATGACTATGCGCTCTAATCGTGTAGGCGAGCAAATGAAAAAAGAGCTTAGCGATATTATCGGCCGTAAATTGAAAGATCCGCGCATCGGTTTTGTAACCGTGACGGATGTGGAAGTTACAGGCGATCTTCAGCAGGCGACTGTTTATGTCAGCGTGCTTGGTGATGATAAAGCGAAAGAACAAACCTTGCTCGGCTTGTCTAAGTCAAAAGGATTTATCCGTTCTGAAATCGGACAGCGAATCCGGCTGCGCAAAACGCCGGAATTGTCGTTTGAAATTGACTCCTCTGTAGCATACGGGAACCGGATCGACTCACTATTGCGTGACATCAAAGAACCGAAAGAAGAAGAATGATCCATCCGAAGCCTGCTGTCTAATCTTTCTTAGATCAGCAGGCTTTTTTTATGGATGATGCAACAGCCGCCGATTAAAGGCGTCAGAAAAAATGGCTGGGAGCTGAAAAAAGATGGAATTGAATGGGGTTCTTCCTTTATGGAAAGAAAAAGGCATGACGTCTCACGATTGTGTATTTAAATTGAGGAAAATCCTCAAAACCAAAAAAGTCGGCCATACCGGTACGTTGGATCCGGATGTGGACGGCGTCCTGCCGATCTGCATCGGCCGCGCGACGAAAGTAGCTGAATACATTACGGACCAAGGCAAAGCGTACGAAGCGGAAGTGACAATCGGCTATTCGACAGAAACTGAAGATGCGAGCGGTGCGGTCGTAGAAACCGATGACAGCGATAAATTGGTGACACGAGAACAGCTGCTGGCGGTGCTGCAGAGCCTGACAGGTGTAATCACACAAACCCCTCCGATGTATTCGGCGGTGAAAGTGAACGGCAAAAAACTGTATGAGTATGCGCGCCAAGGAATTCCCGTAGAGCGGCCCCTGCGAAAGGTCCGCATCGATTCGATCGAATTACTGGATGATGCACAGCAATGGAGCGGCCAGGAATTGAAATTCTCGATTTTCATCCGCTGCGGTAAAGGTACTTACATTCGCACATTGGCGGTTCAAATCGGTGAGGCACTCGGCTATCCGGCCCACATGTCGAATTTGAGACGGACAGAATCGGGTAAATTCAAAGCAGAAGATTGCTTTACACTTGCTGAAGTGGCTGAAATTGCCCAAAATGGAGATATCGGCACGATTCTGAAACCATTGAGCTACGGCTTGGGGGATTTCCCTGAAACTGAGATTGAAGCTGATTTGCTGTTCGGCATCAAGAACGGGCAAGTGCTTGACCGCCACCCGTTGTTAAGCGAACACGAATTTCTCGTGTTTACTGTCAAAGGTGAGCCGGTTGCGCTGTACAAGCGCCATCCAGAAAAAGTGGATAAGATGAAGCCCGAAAAAATGTTCGGATTTCCCGAAATCAACGAGGTGTAAGATGAAAATAATCCATTTAAGCTACCCGAATCACGTAAAACCTGCAGAAAATCTTGGCGCTATTTCATTGGCGCTCGGTTTTTTTGACGGCGTACATAAAGGGCATCAAAAAGTCATCGGAGAAGCCATCCGAATTGCCGGCGGCCTTCATGTCAAATCCGCTGTCATGACGTTCGACCCCCACCCTTCACTTGTGCTCGGCGGCAGAAAAGAAGAAGTCTTCTATATTACACCGATGCAGGAGAAGATGGAGATTCTGAGTGAAATGGGCGTAGATATCTGCTTTATTGTCCGCTTCACCTCTGACTTCGCGCAGTTGACCCCTGCGCAATTTGTCCAGCACTTCATCAAGGATTTGGGAGTGGTGCATGTGACAGCCGGATTTGATTATTCGTTCGGCTGCAAAGGGCAAGGCAATATGCACTTGATGCAGGAAATGGCGCAAGGATCGTTTGGCGTCACGATTATCCAGAAGCAGGAAGACAGCGAAGAGAAAATCAGTTCCACTCGGATCCGCAGCTTGTTGAAGTCTGGTGAAGTCGGAGAAGTTTGCCGTCTGCTTGGGCGGCCATTCCGCATATCCGGGACGGTTATCAACGGCGATAAGCGTGGGCGGACCATCGGATTCCCGACCGCGAACGTCGAGCAGGAAATCGGAACCTTCGTCCCAGGCCGGGGCGTTTACGCCGTCAGAATCTGGGTGCAAGGAACGGTTTACGACGGAGTCTGCAACGTCGGTTTTAAACCGACGTTCAACAATCCCGACGAGAAGAGGCTTAGCGTCGAAGTCCACATTCTGGAATTCGATAAGAACATATACGGAGAGATGGTCCTTGTCGATTGGTACGCACGCATTCGGGACGAACGGAAGTTTTCCAGCATTGAAGAACTGAAAAGCCAGATCCAGCGCGATAAAGAAACGGCGATTGAATTTTTTAAATCCCAAAGCTGATTGGCAGTGTTGATTTTGGTTGGGGCTTATGCTATGATTTGTTAGTACTGAAACAGTATGAACCGTTGCTTGGCAGATCGAATCACCAACGTTTGCTCAGTAATTGGGGATATCAGAAATTAGGAGGTGGAAACAGTATGGCAATCACTCAAGAGCGTAAAAATGAATTGATCAATGAATACAAAGTGCATGATACAGATACTGGATCTGCAGATATTCAAGTCGCCATTCTTACAGAAGACATCAATAACTTGAACGACCACTTGCGTACCCACAAGAAAGATCACCACTCACGTCGTGGACTTTTCAAAATGGTAGGACGCCGTCGTAACTTGCTTAAATACTTGCGCGAGAACGATGTACAACGTTACCGTGACTTGATCGCGAAACTTGGCTTACGCCGATAATAGCAACCAGAAAAAAGCGGGATTCGTCCCGCTTTTTCTTTATGCGAAAAAATTCGACATTCAATCGCAAGATGAATGCTTTTTTGATACACTACTAGAAGATACATAAAGAGAGATTTCGCTCAGTAGGAACCCTTTCAAGGGCCAAACTGAGGATGAAACATTGTAAGAGAGAGGAGCTCGATTATGGAGCAAACAAAAAAAGTCTACACATTCGATTGGGCTGGCCGCACATTGCAGGTCGAAGTCGGTCAATTAGCTAAACAAGCAAACGGAGCAGCATTAATCCGTTATGGCGATACAGCAGTGCTGTCCACTGCAACCGCTTCAAAAACTCCGAAGGTTTTGGATTTCTTCCCGCTCACAGTCAACTACGAAGAGCGCCAATACGCTGTCGGCAAAATCCCTGGCGGTTTCATCAAACGTGAAGGTCGCCCTTCTGAAAAAGCGACACTCATCAGCCGTTTGATCGACCGTCCGATTCGTCCGCTATTCCCAGACGGCTTCCGCAACGAAGTGCAAGTTATTTCAATGGTTATGTCTGTTGACCAGGATTGCCCGTCAGAAATGGCCGCAATGTTCGGTTCTTCATTGGCATTGATGATTTCAGATATTCCTTTTGGCGGACCGATTGCGGGCGTTATTGTGGGAATGGTTGACGGAAACTACATCATCAACCCGACCAACGAACAATTGAAGCAAAGCTCGATCAACTTGACAGTTGCCGGGACAAAAGATGCGATCAACATGGTAGAAGCAGGAGCGAAAGAAGTTTCTGAAGAAATCATTTTGGAAGCAATCATGTTCGGCCACGAAGAAATCAAGAAATTGATCGCTTTCCAGGAAGAGATTGCCGCAGAAGTCGCAAAAGAGAAAACAGCAATTAAATTGTATGAATTGGATCCAATCTTGATGGAAGCAATCAAATCAGCCGTTGAAACTGATTTGATTGCCGCTGTCCAAGTAAGTGAAAAGCAGGAGCGCAATGACGCTATTGCTGCAGTCAAAGAACGCGTGATGGAAACTTATGCGGATTCTGATGACGCAGTGAAGAAACAAGCTGGCCAAATCTTAGATAAAATGGTCAAAGATGAAGTCCGCCGCTTGATCACGGATGAAAAAATCCGTCCAGATGGCCGTGCGCCTTCTGAAATCCGCGCGCTATCTTCTGAAATCGGCTTGTTGAACCGCACACACGGTTCAGGTTTGTTTACACGTGGGCAGACGCAAGCGATGAGCATTTGTACACTAGGAGCACTTGGCGACGTCCAGATTATTGACGGCCTTGGCCTCGAAGAATCAAAACGTTTTATGCACCATTATAATTTCCCGTTGTTCTCAGTCGGTGAGACCGGATTCTTGCGCGGCCCTGGCCGCCGTGAAATCGGACACGGGGCTCTTGGGGAACGTGCGCTTGAA
>DATISS010000189.1:0-14417 GCA_035468565.1 Planococcus sp. (in: firmicutes) | reverse complement strand
CACAGCGGGTGTCAGCCGAAGTGGCTATTACACATGGTTGGAGAAAGTGGAACAGCACGCCATTCGCGAAGAACAGGACTACCAGGATTACCTGTTGCTCAAAAGCATCTACGATGCGCATCGTGGGAAAATCGGGTATCGCACCTTTTATATGGTACTCGCTGAACTGTTGGAAACGCCGATGAACCACAAGAAGATTCTGCGCCTCATGCGCAAATTCAATCTCTTCGCCAAAATCCGGCGAGCGAATCCCTATAAGCAAATCGCCAAAGCCACACAGGAACACGCGGTCTGTCCAAACATCTTAAACCGCGAGTTTGAACAAGACGAACCTGGGAAGGTGTTCGTTACCGATATTACGTACCTGCCAAACCGTTCAGGGCAAATGGCGTATTTGTCTGCAGTGAAAGATGTCGCCACACGGGAAATCGTCGCCTATGAAGTCACGACGACGCTCACGATGGAAATTGTTTATCGCACGTTAAAGAAACTGAAGGGAGCATTAAATGGAAATGTCCACCCAGAAGCGATGATCCATTCTGATCAAGGCTTCCACTATACTCATCCCGAATACCAACAACGCGTGAAGGAAATGAGATTGAAGCAGTCGATGTCCCGCCGGGGCAACTGTCTCGACAACGCCCCCATTGAATCATTTTTTGGTCACTTTAAAGATGATGTCGATTTTAAACAGGCAACCAGCCTGACGGAATTGAAGGAGCTGGTGGATGATTACATGGAGCATTACAATGGAACGCGCAAGCAATGGAATCTAAAAAAGATGACTCCGGCACAATACCGAAGTCATCTGATCGCAGCCTAGCTGCAGGGTACCTTTTTTATAAACTGTCCATTAAATGGGGCGCAGTTCATTTCCTGCCTTCTGACTCTTTTTTTAGACTCCCGCTGATTTAAAGGGAGGGTTTTTCAGTGCCCTCTTTTTATCGGCAGCGGTTTTCTATTTCAAGTTATCAAACAGCAAGAACAGCCCCGTAAACAGCAAGATTCCATAGGTAACAAAACGAAAGGTGCGCTGATCAATCCGCTTGAATAAAAGCTGCCCCAAATACAGCCCAGCCAACACAAATGGCATCGCCAAGCCGCTTGAAACCCAAACGGTTTTGCTTGTACCGGAAAAGATAATTTGCAGCATCAAACTTATAGAGTAAATGAACAGATAGAAAGCGAGCGTTGTTCCCCGCAGTTTTTCCTTCTTTGTACTCGTTCCCGAAAAATACAGCAAGAGCGGCGGTCCTGGCATGCCTATGCTTGTTGTCAAACTTCCCGACAGCCCGCCGAAAAACGTGTCGCGCCTTTTCGTCTGTTCCATCCGGAAAGACAAGATCAACAGCACCGTCAGCAGCAAAATGATGAGGCTGATTGCTAATTTCAGTTTCTCTAAATCAGCCATCAGGAAAACGGCAATTCCTACTGGCATGCCGGCTACGCTTCCGGCTATCAGCCTTTTCAAAACAGCCGTGTCGATATCTGATCGGATTTTAAAAATCAACGCTCCTGAAATGACGAGCGAAAGAATCAAGTTTATCTGGATAGCATCTGCAACGCTGAAGAGCAGCAAGAGGAACGGCGTTGCCAATATCGAGAAGCCAAACCCTGTGCTGGTCTGCAATACCGAAGCTCCCAGTATGATCGCGATAAAGAGAATAATTTCCATAAGAGCACCTGCTTTTCAAAAAGAGTTACTTCCGATTTTATCATAGCTGGCCGTCTTCTTTAAAAAGCTTCTGTCTTTCATTGATCGCTGGCCTTCGCAGCTGCTTCATGAACCGTTATTTCCCAGGAAATAATCATCCTCCAGTCACGCACACCACCCTTAGCTTTTCCCATTTAATCTTATGCCTAAAAAGTCATGGACAATCCTATTTTTTTGCTTTATTATTTAATAGTTACCTTAGCTAACCATTAGCTTCCCGAATTAATAATCAAGGAGGCATCACATGAAATCCTCACAGGAATTCTTCCAGCAATTCATGCTGTTATACCGATCTTTCGAGCACCATTTGAACGATGTGCTGGGAAATTACGGGCTATACCGCGCCCAATGGTCAATTCTCCATTATCTTGCCAATAACGGATCAGCCACTTTGGTCGAACTCGCCCAATATTTGCGCGTTGAAAAACCGACGATCACCCGCACCATCAGCCGCTTGGAGAAAATCGGCTATCTTTCCCACGTCCCCGGCAAAGACCGCCGGGAAAAACGCGTTGAAATGAGTGATTCTGGGGCCGCTTTATATGTAGAAGTGCGGCAAGCCGTCGATTTGCTTGAAGAAGACATTCTTTCGGACATCCCGGAAGCCCAGCAGCAGCAAACCATCCGCATCATGAAGGGGATCCGCCAACAACTAACCCGTAAGGAGCATTTAATTTGAATAAAAATAGAGCCCCCTTGTGGACGAAGGGTTTTATCCTCACTTCGTCCGTTAACTTTTTCCTTGTCCTTACATTTTATTTATTAATGGTCACTATCGCCGTCTATGCAGTCCAAGAATTCAACGCTTCCAATAGCGAGGCTGGCCTCGTCACCGGTATATTCATTATTGGTGTATTAACCGGAAGGATTTTCATGGGGCGTGCAATCGACCGCATCGGCAGAAAAAAAACGATGGTTCTCGGACTCGCCCTGTTCACCTTGACAACGCTCTTCTATTTCTTGAACTTGGGGCTTCCATTCCTTATGTTCACTCGTTTTCTGCACGGCGTAACACTGGGAATCGCCAGCACCGCTGCAGGGACAATTATTGCCCAAATCATTCCAATGTCGAGAAAAGGCGAAGGAATCGGCTATTTCAGCCTCAGCACGACGCTTGCCACGGCCATCGGTCCGTTTATTGGCCTTTACATGTCCCAGAATTCCAGCTTTGAAATGATTTTCACGCTATCCCTTATCCTTGGGGTTGCCAGCTTACTTGTTTCATTGTTCGTGACAGTGCCACCGATCGAAGCACCGCCAAAAATTGACGATACGAAAGGGTTTAAAATTTCCGATTATATCGAGCCAAAAGCGGTTCCGATTGCGGTGATCACGTTCATCGCAGGATTCTGCTACGCCAGCGTCTTGTCTTTCATCAGTTTTTACGCTGATTTCCGGGAACTTGTTGAAGCGGCAACGTTTTTCTTTCTCGTCTACTCCATCGCAATCTTGTTATCACGGCCATTCACTGGCCGCTTGATGGATGTAAAAGGCGCCAATTACGTCATGTATCCCGCTATTGCGATCTTTGCAGCCGGCCTTCTGCTATTGAGCACAGCCCAAACCAGCTCTACCTTTCTGTTGGCTGGCTTTCTGATCGGACTTGGCTTCGGGAATATCCAATCCACCACCCAAGCGGTGGCTGTCAAATTGACGCCATCACACCGCATGGGGCTCGCGACTTCGACTTTCTTCATCTTTATGGACGCCGGACTCGGCTTCGGGCCATACCTGCTCGGTTTTATCATTTCGGTTACAGGCTTCAGCCAGCTGTATGCGATTCTGAGCTTAGTCGCAGCTGCTATGATGGTATTGTATTATCTTCTGCACGGCAGAAAAGAACATCTCGCCAACCGCGCAACTACAACTGCATGAAAAAAGGGCATCCTCGGATTGAGGATGCCCTTTTGCTATTTCCTATTCTATTCTTCTTCTGCTTCTGCAGCTTCCGCTTCAGCTTTTGTCTTGTGAACAGTACCAGCCGGATGCTCTGGCGGCGCATAGATTGAATAGATCTTCAACGGCTCATCGCCGGTATTCGTTACGTTGTGGTATTTTCCAGCTGGAATCATGATGGCGTAATCATCTTCAGCATTTTCTTCGAACGTCAGGTTGTCTTCGCTGTCGCCCATCTGTACGAAACCTTTGCCATCTTCAATGCGCAGGAATTGGTCGCCTTCGTGTTTTTCCAACCCGATGTCGTCACCAGGTTCCACGCTCATCAAAGTCACTTGCATGTTTTCACCCGTCCAGATTGTTGTACGGAAATTGCTGTTTTGTTTTGTAGCGTCTTCGACATTCAATACATACGGTTTTTTTCCATGATCTTTAAAATCCATTTAGAATTCCTCCTTTGAATTTTGCTCGACATTTGTAATATACCTTCAAATACCACCGTTCAAACAAGAGGTTTCTGCATCATATGATTAATTGCTTCACCAATTCTTTGTTGCGCTCTTTGAATACTTCATTATGCGAAGACACCATGGCCATGCCGTTCGCTTCCGGCTGTATGAATTGCTTCGCTTTGTTCACTGCGTTTGCAGCGTCCTGGAAAGTGCCCGCTATCAGGTTCAGTTTGCCGGGATGCTGCAGGATATCTCCCGCCGCAAAAAGTCCCGGCACTGTCGATTCACTGTTCGCATTGCCCGAGATGTAATAGCCATCGGCAATGTCAATTGGCAAGTCGCTCGCTTCGAGCAATGTCGCGTCCCGCTCATAGCCGTGGTTGATGATGACTTCATCGACAGGCTCTATATGCGATTCGCCTGTCAATTGATGGGTCAATTCCACCGATTCAACTACGTCGCGCTCACCTGACGCGATAAGTTTCGTAATTGCTGTATTAAGGAAGCAATGGACTTTGCTGTTCATCAGCTGGGAAACTTGTGCTTCATGCCCCGCCAATTCGCCTTTGCGGTAGGTCACCATGACTTTTCCGGCAATCGGTTCTAGTTCGTTGGCCCAGTCGATGGCTGAATTGCCGCCTCCTGAAATCATCACCGTTTTCCCTTTAAAGCGTTCTATCGACTTCACCGTATAATTCAGATTGGATACTTCGAAGCGCTCAGCGCCTTCGATTTCCAGCTTTTGCGGATTCAGGATGCCGCCACCAACTGCCACAATCACCGTTTTTGACAGATGCACCTGCCCTGAAGAGCCTGCAAGTTCAAAGGGGCCATCTTCGTTGCGCCCGATTTTTTCGATTTTCTCATTGAGAACGACTTCCGGCTTGAATGTCAGGCCTTGCGCCACCAATTGCGCAATGAGCTTTTCGCCTTGGATCGGCGTCTGGCCCCCGACATCCCAAATCATTTTTTCCGGATAGACATGGAGTTTCCCGCCAAGCTGCGGCTGGAACTCGATCAGCTTCACCTTCATTTCCCGAAGCCCGCTATAAAATGCCGAATAAAGCCCCGCTGGCCCGCCGCCGATGATCGTGACGTCGAATATCTCTCCATTAACCATTTTGCCACACCTGCTCCCAAATTTTAATTGACAATGATTCTCATTAGTTTTATAGTTATCATTGTACTGAAAACGATTCTCATTATCAATACATATACATAAATATTATTGAAAGGAGGAAAATGACATGGTGCGCCTGTCCGCAGAGAATTTGGACATCAGCTACGGGGAACGGAAAATCGTTAAAAACCTGTCGCTGCAGATTCCTGACAAGAAAATCACGACGATTATCGGTTCCAACGGCTGTGGGAAATCGACGCTGCTGAAAGCGCTGACCCGCGTCATTCCCCATCAGGGCGGTTCAATCATTTTAGATGGAGAAGAAATTACCAAGGAAAACACCAAGCTGCTTGCCAGAAAAATGGCCATTCTACCGCAAACGCCGGAAAGTGCACCGGGGCTGACTGTCGGCGAACTGGTTTCTTACGGCCGCTTCCCATATCAAAAAGGTTTCGGGCGCCTGACAGCTAAAGACTACGAAATCATCAACTGGGCGCTCGACGTCACCGGAACACAGTTTTTCAAATACCATCCGGTTGATGCTTTATCCGGCGGCCAGCGCCAGCGCGTATGGATTGCCATGGCGCTCGCCCAAGAAACCGAAATGATTTTCCTTGATGAGCCGACCACCTACCTGGACATGGCGCATCAGCTCGAAATCCTCGAATTGCTGCAAAAACTCAATAAGGAGCAGCAGCGCACGATTGTCATGGTGCTCCATGACCTGAACCAAGCTTCGCGTTTCGCTGACCACATCATCGCCATGAAAAGCGGCGAAATCGTCAAATCCGGTTCAAGCCATGAAGTCATCACGCCGGACGTACTGAAAACCGTGTTCCGCATCGACGCTGACATCGGCATCGACCCGCGGACCCAAAAACCGATTTGCATCACCTATAACTTAATCAAAGGAGCTTGACCCATTATGAAGAAGCTATCCCTATTCCTTGTTTTACTTGCAGCATTGCTGCTTACTGCATGCAATTCCGATTCAGCTGACAAAGAGTCCGCCGAAACATCCGGCTCGTCCGATACGATTACATACGAATCCGAAAGCGGTCCCGTGGAAGTCCCGGCAGAACCGCAGCGCGTCTTGGTGCTGTCCACTTATGCTGGAAATGTCATGGCGCTTGATGTGCCGCTAGTAGGCGTTGATGCCTGGTCGAAAGCGAACCCGCGTTTTGAAGAACAATTGCAGGGTGTTGAAGAAGTAACAGAAGATAATTTAGAAAAAATCATCGAATTGGAGCCGGATTTGATCATTGGCCTTTCGACAATCAAAAACATCGACAAATTGAAGGAAATCGCGCCTACCGTAACGTATACATATGGCCAAGTTGATTACCTCACACAGCATTTGGAAATCGGTAAATTAGTGAACAAAGAACAGGAAGCACAAACGTGGATCGACGATTTTAAAACGCGCGCCCAAGAAGCCGGCGATGACATCCGCGATGAAATCGGCGATGACGCAACTGTCTCAGTCATCGAAAACTTCGATAAGCAATTGTATGTGTTCGGCGACAACTGGGGACGCGGAACCGAAATCCTTTATCAGGAAATGAAATTGAAAATGCCTGCTAAAGTGGAAGAAATGGCGTTGAAAGACGGCTTCTACGCTTTGTCGCAGGAAGTGCTTCCTGAATACATGGGCGATTACGTTATCTTCAGCAAAGACAGCGAACAAGACAACTCTTTCCAAGAAACCGATGTCTATAAAAACACACCAGCCGTCAAAAACGGCCAGGTTTTTGAAGCCAATGCCAAGGAATTCTATTTCAACGATCCAATTTCATTGGACTATCAGTTGGAGTTCTTCCTGGAACATTTTCTGAAACAATAACGTTGCGAGAGGAATTCCTGCCAACAGGGATTCCTCTTTGGTGTTAAAGCGCATGCCATGCAATACCGAATCTTAGCCTATATAGAAAAGATGATGCCTTATGCCAAATCAAACTTCATTTTTCATAAAAATAGCTGCAGGCGCCGTTGCTTTTGCCGCCATGTTCATCATTTCAATCGCTTTCGGAGCTGCCGACATCAGCTTGAAAGACACTACGCTGGCGCTGTTTTCAAACGCGTCGAACAACGCCATTTCGGTGATCCGTGAAATACGGCTGCCGCGGGAATTAGCCGCCGTCTTAGTCGGCGCAGCGCTTGCGGTGTCCGGTGCGATCATGCAAGGCATGACGCGCAATCCGTTAGCGGATCCCGGCCTGCTCGGCTTGACGGCCGGCGCAAATGCCGCGCTTGCTATCACTTTGGCGTTCATACCGGCGGCCAATTATTTCGGCATCATGGTGGCCTGCTTTATTGGTGCCGCTGTTGGTGCTGCGCTCGTATTCGGGCTCGGTTCTGTCAAAAGAGGCGGCTTTTCGCCGTTTCGCATCGTTTTGGCCGGTGCTGCCATTTCCGCTTTTTTGAGTGCATTGGCTGAAGGAATCGGCATTTACTTCAAGATTTCAAAAGATGTTTCGATGTGGACTGCCGGCGGCTTGATCGGCACGACATGGGGGCAGCTAAAAGTAATTTCCCCTTTTATCGCCATCTCACTGGTAATTGCTTTGCTGCTCGCGCGGCAATTATCGATCCTTAGCTTAAGTGAGGAAGCAGCAATCGGCTTGGGCCAAAAAACGATGCAAACGAAAGCGCTCCTGTTCGTCGCCATCACCTTGCTGGCTGGCGCCGCTGTAGCGCTTGCCGGCAATATGGCTTTTGTCGGGCTTTTGGTGCCGCATATTGTGCGCGCCATCGTGGGCGTCGATTACCGCCACATCATTCCCATGTCCGCCATTGCAGGAGCGATTTTCATGCTCTTCGCGGATCTGCTTGGAAGAACCATCAATGCGCCTTTTGAAACGCCTGTCGCGGCGATTGTCGCCATGCTGGGCTTGCCTTTCTTCCTGATAATTGTGCGTAAAGGAGGAGGAGCGTTCACATGATCCAGGCTGCTTTAGTAAAAAAACAGCGGCGCTTTTTTTACGCGTTTTTACTGCTGATTGCCGCAACCGTGGTGCTGAGCCTCGGTTCGGGCTATTCCTCCCTGTCGTATGACCGCCTGTTCGCGACGTTTATCGGACAAGGCACTTTCAAAGAGGATTTTGTGCTGTTTTCCATCCGTATGCCGCGCATCTTCATTACCCTATTGGCCGGAATGGCGCTTGCGCTGGCCGGCGCGATTCTCCAAAGCATCACGCGCAATGATTTGGCGGACCCGGGTATTATCGGCATCAATTCAGGAGCCGGTGTGGCAATCGCCGTGTTCTTCCTGTTCATGCCGGTCGATCCGGGTTTATTCGTCTACTTGCTGCCTGCTGTTGCTTTTGCGGGCGCATTTCTCACTGCGCTGCTGATTTATGCGTTTTCCTATAATAAAGAAACGGGCCTTCAGCCCATTCGCCTCGTATTGGTCGGCATCGGCTTTTCGATGGCGCTGTCCGGCATCATGATCGTTTTGATTTCTTCCGCCGAACGCGAGAAGGTGGATTTCATCGCCAATTGGCTGGCCGGCAATATCTGGGGCACGGATTGGCCATTCGTAATCGCCATCCTCCCTTGGCTGCTGCTGCTCATCCCGTTCACCTTGTACAAGGCGAACCGCTTGAATATGCTGAATTTGAGCGAACCGGTCGCGGTCGGGCTCGGCGTATCCATTGAAAAAGAACGCCTTACTTTGCTGTTGACAGCCGTCGCATTAGCGGCCGCTGCGGTTTCGGTAACCGGCGGCATCGCCTTTATCGGTTTGATGGCACCGCATATCGCAAAATCACTTGTCGGTCCGCGCCACCAATTGTTTTTGCCGCTCGCCATCCTGATCGGTGGCTGGCTGCTGCTGCTCGCGGACACGCTCGGCCGGAATATGCTTGAGCCTTCAGGCATCCCTGCCGGCATCATGGCCGCGCTAATCGGCGCGCCTTATTTCATGTACTTGCTGATGAAAAAATAAACCCTTGAGGGAAGAAACTCTTCTCTCAAGGGTTTTCTGTCTTTCTGGGTGTTTGGGCTCCATACATGAATTCCAATAAAAAAAGCTTCCGGGACCTAGGCTCTGGAAGCTTTTTCATTTAAACCAATTGCGGCTCTGCCGAAGGCTTGCCAAAATAATAACCTTGGAAAAGCTGGTAGCCTTTGTTTTTCAGCCAAGCGAAATCCTCTTCCACTTCAATGCCTTCAGCTAATGGCACAGAATCGATTTCAATCGCTTTGTTCAGGAAGTTCATCGCGACTGCTTGCTTTGCGGCATCTCCTGCGACACCTTGGACATACTTCATATCAAGCTTCATGTATTTCGGTTTCAATTCAGCCAGCACCTCTGCTGTGCTATAGCCTTCCCCAACGTCATCCAACGCATACTGGAAGCCTTTCGACTTGTAATAGGCAAGGATTTTCTTCAAGTGGTCCATGTCGTCCACCTGTTCTGTTTCCACTACCTCGAACACCAATTGCTTCGGATCAACACCCAATTGATTGGCGAGTTCTGTCGTCGAACGCAGACAGAATTCCGGCGAATAAATCGATGTCGGGATAAAATTGATAAACGCCTTTTTCCCTTTCAGGACCACCGCGTGTTTCACAGCAGTCATCCTGCAGACCCGGTCAAGCGCATACAGGCGGCCTCTGCTTTTTGCCGCCGGGAAGATTTCATTGGGGTAAATGGTCGAGCCGTCTTCGTTCTGGAAGCGCGAAAGCATTTCATAGGCGAACACATTTCCATCGGCGTCAACGATTGGCTGGTAATGGCAAATAAGCCTTTCGTTCTTAATGACATCGTCAATCCAGGCCATGTTAAAAACATGTTCCATTTCAGAAAGAGGCTGCCATGATTCCTGGTTGATGCGAAACATCGCTCTGTCCGCATTCAGCGAGTCATTGCAGAAATCAAGAAACTCTCTGGCTCCCTGCTCATCCATCTGCAATTTGTTCTCTTTTCTGATCACCGCAATTTCTCTTCTCTCCAAAAACTCCGCAACTTGCTCCAAAACCGAGCTGGTCAATTCGCCATCCAGGCGAATTTCGAACTTCAAGCTCGCGACTGCACAATTATTACATTCCAAAAAACTTCCCCCTTAAAAATATTGGTAATTATAGTTTACTTTATACGCCTTACTACCTGTTAACATTTCACTGCAGAACTTGAGATTAAATTTATTGAAAGCAAAAAGAGCTAACTAGAGCTAGCTGTTTTTACTTTTACAGTCAATCGCTACTGGCCTGATAATCTGTTGAATGACGATTTTTGAATAGATTTACAGCAAAAACTATAGCAGCCAGCAAAACAATTAATGCTCCAGGGATGCCGATAGCCAACCCTGTTCCCATTTTGTTAATAGTGATTAAAAAAATCGATCCAAGTAACAGCGGTGTTCCAATGATATGAAGCCAAAAATGAACTTTTGCCAATTTATTGTTGCCTATCTTTGGAAAAAACGCATAAACTAATCCATATACCCCTGTTGTCACCCAGCCCACTAAATTTATATGGGCATGTAAATCCGCATACTTAAAGTCTTCCGCTAATCCCATGTAAATACCCAAACCGATCCCGATTATCAAAAATACACTCGCAATTTTAATGAAATAGGTTCCCATTATTATTCCCCTTTCACGCGTAAACACGCTCTAGAAATGCAAGGTATATATGGTGGCAGTCGCTGGAGAATAAGACAGAAGCCGAAGTTGCTATTTTTGTGACAATAGCAGTCCACTGAAAACTCACTTGGGTGTCCAAGCCTTGTTATTCGCGAACTTTTGAAAGGGTACTTTCTTTGACGTTTGAGAATACATTTACAACAAAAACCAACGTCCCAGCTAAAACAATCGCCCCTCCGATAATAGCCAGCAGCAATGCTGGCCCATCCATTTCAATGGCAAATAAAAACATTCCCACCAATAAAAACGGCGTCCCGATGTTATATAGCCAAAAATGAGTTTTCCCTAATTTACTGTTCCCAGCTCTTGGAAAAACACAATAAATCAGCCCACAGACTCCCATTGTCGCCCAGCCCAACAAGTTGACATGCGCGTGCGTATGGCCATAGTCAAAGTTTTCAGTGATTCCCATGTAAACTCCAAAACTGATGCCGAGCAACAAATATACACTTGCCACTTTTATAAAAGCTTTTCCCATTTTACATTCAGTTCCTTTCGTATTCACTTTGGCATGGCCGCTACAAAAATAAACTCTTTTCATAGCGTCGCGCCTCGGTTTATTGGATTTCATTGGACGAATATGAGAGAGCCTGGCCTCCTTTCAAAAAACTTCCTTCCTGCAATCCAGCCCCAAACTGCTGCAGAACTTTCTCCCCTTAAATATTCTAAATATTCCGATACCTAAATTATAAATATATTCGGACTGATTTGCCATTTTTTTGCCATAAAAAATACACCTCTTTGGAAGAGGTGCATCGGAGCAAATTCAGCCCTTTGAAAACTTCTTTTTCGCGTAGACGTACGTGACAGCAAGCGCCGCAACTAACACGCCGCCTTTGATGATATCGAACGCGTAATACGGCAGATTGAGGATGGTCAGGCCATTCAACAGAATGCCGATGACTGCCGCTCCGAAAAACGTGCCGAGTGCGTTCGGCTTGCCGGCGCCGAGAACGGAATAGCCGACGAATACCGCCGCTACTGCCTCCATCATCAGCGGGGCTCCCGCATCAATCTGGCCGGAGCCGACGCGCGCAGTGAACAGGATACCTGCCATCGAAGCGAAAATGCCGGATACGACATACGCCGTGAATTTCACTTTTTTCACATTGACACCAGACAATGTTGCCGCTTCTGCATTGCCGCCCGTCATATACAACACCCGTCCCCAGCGCGTGTGGTTGAGGATAAGATATGAAGCGAGCACCAGAACGACCATAATCCACACCGGCACAGGCAATCCGAGCATCTGCCCCTGGCCGATCCAAAGGAAAGCGTCTGATAACTGTCCGGGTGCTGTGCCGCCGGAAGTCAGCGGCATATTATTGTAGATAGAGTAGCCCTCCGTATAAGTGCGGTGCAGTCCGGCTACGATGTACATCATGCTGAGCGTCGCGAGCAAATCCGGTATGCCAAGCACGACAATGAGGAAACTGTTAACAGCGCCTGCCAGTACACCGATCAGCAGCGGCAAGAGCAGCACGAGCCATAGCGGCATATCGTACCACACCATGAGCGAAGCTGTGATGACGGTTGACAGCGACATCGTCGAGCCAACCGACAAATCGAAGCCGTCCACGACGAGCGTAAACGTAACCCCCAGCGCCAACAGGGTCACAATCGAAATCGATCGCATGATGTCGCTGAAATTGCCATATGTTAAAAAGGCATCGCTCACCGTACTGAAATAAAAGATGATAATGGCCAGCAAAGCAATGGCACCATATTTAAACAGAAACTGTATGGACTTCTCCTTCACGTTGCTGCCGGTTTTCGCTGCGCTCTTCTTTTCCACCGCTTGCATATAATAAAATCCTTTCCTGGGTCGCTTCTTGCCGTGAAAACTCCTTCACGATCTGACCGTTGTACATAACTAGAATCCGATCGGAGATGCCGATTGCTTCATGAATTTCACTGGAAAAATACAGGCAGCTTTTGCCGCTGGATGCCAATTGGCGAATCAATTTGAAAATATCCACCTTGGCGCCGATATCGACGCCTTTGGTCGGCTCGTCGAATAAGTAAAGCTTTGAATCGAGCGACATCCATTTGCCGATCGCCACTTTCTGCTGATTGCCGCCGCTTAAATGGATGAGCGGCGTCTCGGTATTGTCTGTCTTGATCCGGAGGCGGCCGATGATATCTTGGGAAAAAGCCCTTTCCGCTCGTTTGTCCATGAAGAACTTCGGCGAGAATCTCCGAAGGTTCGGGAACGATGCGTTGGCCGACAGTGATTCCTGCACAAACAAGCCTTCTTTGCGCCGTTCTTCCGGCACCAATGCGATGCCTGCCTTAATGGCATCTGACGGATGTTTCAGCTTCAACGCCTTGCCGCCGAGAGTGAGCGTGCCAGATGTGAGCTTCGAATCTCCGAACAGCGCTTTCGCCAATTCGGTTTTTCCCGCTCCGACCAATCCGACGACGCCGACAATCTCACCAGCCGCTGCGCCGAACGAAAGATTGTTCAATTTCCCTTCATCCGACAAACCTTCCACTGTTAATTGCGGTGCGCCGATTTCATGGTCGCGGTGCACCAATTCGTTGCTCAGTTTTGCGCCGAGCATCGATTCGACGACTTCTTCCTGTGAAGCGGCCTCAGCATCAAAGGTCTGGACCCATTTCCCTTCTGCCATGACAGTAATGCGGTCGCTGATTTCAAATACTTCGGGCAGCCGGTGCGAGATGAAAATACAGCCGACGCCTTGCGCTTTCAAACTTTCGATAACTGAAAACAATTTAGCCGATTCGTGCAGCGACAGCGGTGCAGTGGGTTCATCGAAAATGATGATTTTGGCTGAATGGACCAGCGCCCTGGCTATCAGCACCAGCTGTTTTTCCGCTAACGTCAGGTCGGCTGCTTTTTGGCCGACTGCGATGTTGTCCGACTGCAGCTCTTTCAGTACGCGGCGCGCATCATCATAAAGCTTTTTTTGCGAGATGAAAAAAGAGCTCCCTGCAGCAAACGTGTCGAGCAGAATATTTTCTGCCACAGACAATTCAGCAACGATCGCCGTGTCGACTTCCTGGTAGACGGTATAGATGCCATGCTCTTTTGCCTCTTTCGGCGACCGCAGCCGGAGCGGAGAACCGTTCAAAACCATTTCTCCTTCGTCCTGGCCGTATACGCCTGATAAAATTTTCATCAATGTGCTTTTTCCGGCTCCATTGACCCCAAGCAATGCATGGACCTCGCCTTTTCGGAGGCTGAACTGCGCTTGCTCCAAAGCCGTGACATTGCCGAATGATTTGCGGATAGCTGTCATTTCCAGCAGCGGATGCTCCATCTGTCCGTCTCCTTTTTTAGAAAGGAGCTGCCCCGTCGTGCAGGACAGCTCCGTTGCGTTTTTAGTTGCCTTCAAGTTCTTTCAGCGCGTCTGTGTAGCCTTGCTCGCTCGCTCCCCATCCTTCGATGGACTCGCTTAATTCATTCGTTGTAATCGCTTGGGCCGGAAGTTTTTCAGCGTCCACGAATACCGGATCCAACACCACTTTTTCTTCCGGTTTTTCGCCATTGATCAATTGGTAAGCGTAACGGACCTGGATACGCCCGATGTCCATCGGATCAACAGCAGCCGACGCCACCCAA
>DATISS010000188.1:0-12496 GCA_035468565.1 Planococcus sp. (in: firmicutes) | reverse complement strand
GCTTGCCGTTCGGCGGTTTTGGGATCGCTGCCGAGCAGGTAGGCATAGGCGCGCTGTTGTTCGTCCGATGTCAGGCGGTGCCAAGTTTCTTCAGGCAAGTTTTCCATCGCCTCTTTTAGTTTCCGCCAGTTGTGGCGGATTTCAAGCCCTTCAAACGTGATGGGCGAGTAGCTGATGGCAAAGCCGAGTGCGAGCAAAGCCAAAAAGATGGAAGCGGCCATCGCAGGGAAGAGCGCGTAGATGCCGGTATAGATGGCAAGGCCGATGAACAGCCCGCCCATGATGCCAGCGGTCCAGCGCAGCACCCGATGCTTCTCGTAAAAGCCTTTCGCTTTTACTTCGGCGGTGACGCCTTGATTCCATTCGGCGATTGCTTCGTTATACGCTAGGTGATTGTTCACATTTTCCGTGTATTCTTCCACTTGCCCCAGCGTGAATTCGTGGCCGTCGCCGATGTGGTCGAATAATAACTCGATCAAGGTCTCTTCATGGGCGTGGTCGGTTTTTCTGTTGATCAGTTCGAAATGATCTTCTGAGAGTTGCTTAATATTGCCTTTTCGCATGAGCTCCAGGATAGCTGCCGAAATGGCGTTCGGCGACAGCGACGCAGAGTTGGTGAAGTGGAGCAGAGCGGGAATGCTCATCGAATCTTTCGGTACGAAAAATTCATACGGGTAATTGCGGATTTGACGCTTGCGCCGGAAAGCACGCCTCCATGCGAGCAGGATCCCGGCCAGCAGCCAGGCACCTAGAATCGCAATGGCTGGGATTCCGAGATTTCGCGCGGTTTGCTGATTTTGCGCGAAAGCTGCTGCTTCGTTTTCCTGTTCTTCGCGGTCTGCTGTTAGGTCGTCACGAATCGTTCCATCGAGTGTAGCTGCATCCGGGAACAGTTCAGGTTCAAAAATCGCGCGGACATTGGCATTTTCACCGTCCGGCACAGAGCCGAGTTCGAAAACCGCAGTACCGTCATCCGTGATACGTTCTGTACCATAGGCTTCCTCGTAGCCTAATGCCTCAACATCTTCAGCCGGAAGGGGCGGAATGACGGAAATCGTCATGTCGCCGTATTCGCTGTCGTTGCTTTCATCGAAGAATGCCCAGTAAAACTGCGCGCCGTCTTCGAATTTTTCCACGGCGTTGACAATTTCGTAATTCAGTTCGATCTCAATCGTTTCGTCGTCTTCACCTGCGCGGTAAATCTGGTAAACGCCGTCTTCGAGTTCAACCTTCAACGCGTTGCCGTTTTCCGCAGCAGAGAAATTCTCGATCGCCGTTCCTTCTTTCGCAATCAGGCCGCGCGTGATACCGTTGAAATCATCTTCAAATTCATACGTGAATTGTTCCGTGACATCCGCTGTGCCGTCTTCATTCAACTGCGCATCGATCCGGACTTCTGTAATGTCAAAGTCCACCGCGTACACTTGAGCAGGGATCAACCCCACTAAGATAAACGCCAGTACATAGGGAATGATTTTTCTCTTCATGGTCCATCACCTCTTGTATAAGCATACGGATAGTGCTGGAAAAAGTTTCATGAAGGAACCAACTAGTTACGCACTTGTAGAATCTATAAAGACTTTAAAGAGCCAGGAGTACTGAAATTAAAAGAAAACCTTTTGATATGATTTATTCGGCATAATTTATGTAAAAAAATGTATGAATACAGAAGCAAATATACTATGATAAAGGAAAAGTATCAGGAAGAAGGAATGGAGAAATGGGTAAAATAGGGGCCTTTATGAAAAGCAAATGGAAGTATATCTTAGTCGGATTTATTGCGGTGTTGATCGGAGGAAGCTTCGGCCCTTCTCAGTCGGACGTGAATGCCTCTACAACGGAAAATCAGAAGATGCAGAAAGAATTCGAAGCAACCAAAGAGGAATTGACTTCAAAGGTCAAATCCCTCGAATCAACAAACGAAGAATCCTTAGCAAAAATTAAAGAATTGGAAGCTAAAGTAAAAGAAGCAGAACCCTTTTTCTTGTTAGAAGAAAAAGAAAGAAAAGCGAAAGAAGCCGAATTGAAGAAAAAAGAAGAGGAAGAAAAAGCGAAAATAGCAGCAGAAGAAACTGCAGCTAAAGAAAAAGCTGAGGCTGAGGCAAAAGCGAAAGCCGAAGCAGAGGCGAATGCTAAGGCGAAAGCTGAACAGGAAGAAAAAGCAAAGGCCAAAGCAGAGGCAAAGGCACAAGCTGCGAAAGATGCGGTAACGGCCTCACAGAACCAAGCGGTAGCAATGGCCGAGAACTACCTTGAATACACTGCTTTTTCTAAGAGTGGATTAATCGAACAATTGGAATTTGAAGGTTTTAGCAATGCAGATGCTGCTTACGCGGCAGACAATATCACTGTAGATTGGAGCGATCAGGCAGTCAAAATGGCTGAGAATTATCTCGAGTATAGTGCTTTTTCAAGAGCAGGTTTGATTGAGCAATTGGTGTTTGAAGGTTTCAGCAATGCAGATGCTGCTAATGCAGCGAGTGCAGTAGGGCTATGAGAAAAAGCGCCGGATTCTCTTGTAACAGAGAATCCGGCGCTTTTTCTTTCACTGCAAACAGATCAGTGAATATCCCGTATTTGAAGCTTCCGTCTCTGACTTCAGCTGCGTCATAAAAAGATATGAATGCGTTAGGAAGCTTGGATTTTAAAAAAATTCAGCTGATGCAAATTAAATCGCCATATAAAAATCCCAACAATTCTTAAGTTTTTTCAATTTTTATTCATTTGAGAGCGGAAATAAGGTAGCATTAAGAGTGAAGTGTAAAATTAGACAAAGGGGAGTATTTAGATGAAAGGAATTATCCGTTTTTCCAATAATTTGATGGAAAGATTTTTACCGGATCCGTTTTTATTCGTCATCATTTTGACGTTGGTGGTTTTCGGAATGGGCTTGGGCTTGACCGATTCAACACCTGTTGACATGGTGGCGTTTTGGGGTGAAGGATTTTGGGCGCTGTTAGCGTTCTCGATGCAAATGGTGCTTGTGCTCGTTACCGGATTCGTTTTGGCGAGCAGTCCGATTTTCAAAAAGGGGCTGGGCAAACTTGCGAGCTTTGCAAAGTCGCCGGGCAGCGCGATTATCTGGGTAACATTGGTTTCCCTTGCAGCAAGCTGGATCAACTGGGGATTTGGTTTGGTTATTGGTGCGTTATTCGCAAAAGAATTGGCGAAGCGCGTCGAGCACGTCGATTACCGCCTGCTGATTGCAAGTGCATATTCTGGATTCATAATTTGGCACGCCGGATTTTCGGGTTCGATTCCGCTGTCGATTGCGACAGACGGCCATCCGTTCATGGATCAAATCGGCATTATCCCGACCGGCGAAACGATTTTTGCCAGCTATAACCTGATTATCATTGCAGCGTTAGTTATTATTCTTCCATTATTAAACCGTTTGATGATGCCGAAAAAAGAAGAGACCGTGGTCGTCGATCCGAAAGTGCTGGTCGAACCTATAGTCGAGGAACAACCGGCGAAAGCAGATATGACACCAGCAGAGCGCTTGGAAAACAGCTGGATCTTATCTGCGATCATTGGTGTACTCGGTATTTCGTTTATCGCTTATTATTTCATTCAAAATGGGTTTGCATTAACACTCGACATTGTTAACTTTATGTTCTTGTTCCTCGGAATTTTGTTCCACGGGACGCCTCGGAAATATTTGATAGCTGTTCAAGAAGCGGTCAAAGGAGCAGGCGGCATCATTGTTCAATTCCCATTTTATGCGGGAATTATGGGAATGATGACGGCATCCGGTTTGGCGGCAGTCATCTCGGAAGCGTTCGTTGGCATTTCGACGGCAGAGACCTTCCCGCTTTTCGCATTTTTAAGTGCAGGGCTCGTCAATTTCTTTGTCCCGTCCGGTGGCGGGCAGTGGGCAGTTCAAGGACCGATTATGCTTGAAGCTGCGGAAATGCTCGGCAGTGATACAGCGAAAGTTGCGATGGCAGTTGCATGGGGAGACGCCTGGACGAATATGATCCAGCCTTTCTGGGCATTGCCAGCACTGGCGATTGCTGGACTTAAAGCGAAGGACATCATGGGCTTTTGTTTGATCGTGTTGTTTGTCAGTGGTGTTGTGATTGGACTTGGCCTGTTGTTCTTGTAAATAGGGTGATTCGGGTCTCAAGGAATGCAAAAAGTTACAATTGGTTTTGATGATAAAAAGTTTTACTCTATACAACGCAACTCCGAGGAAATCGATATTCCTCGGAGTTGCGTTGTTTAATCTCGCTGATGAACTGTTTCAAAATTGCGTGGTTCCGGGAGCGGAATCCTTCGTCAGCCCTTGTGTTTATATTAAAGGGGAAAAGGGTAAATTCCAATAACCGGCATCTATTCAGGTGATATAAGAGTTGTGCTGTTCGATCAAGAGCAAGCCTGTGAAAGCTTGCGAAATGGAAATAAATCGATTTTTTGATTGATATAACTACGCCATCCTTTAGACAGGGTGGCTTTTTACCTGTACAACAAAGGAGAGCGAAAGC
This sequence comes from Planococcus sp. (in: firmicutes), assembly GCA_035468565.1. Taxonomy (GTDB): domain Bacteria; phylum Bacillota; class Bacilli; order Bacillales_A; family Planococcaceae; genus Planococcus. The sequence continues at coordinate 8,009 of DATISS010000188.1, read as the reverse complement.
CTGTGTCATTTATTCGAAAAGTAGTCACTGAAAATGCGCCATATTATGTGGATCAACAAGAAACCGTTGGTGTGGTCCGAGATTTGTTCGGGGACCATTTCACCGACATCGAACGGCTGCTGCGTGTGTTTGGCAATGGCCAGATTGAAGGGCGTTATTTTGCCGCGCCGTTGAATTGGTTTAAAAAAGAACGCGGGCTTGAAGAACGAAACCGTCTATATGTAGAAGAAGCCGTTCGCATGGGCAGCCGCGCCGTTAGCCGCTGTTTGGCGGAAGCGGGTGTGGAGAAGGAAGAAATCGATGCGTTTTTCTTCGTGTCGAGTTCCGGCATGGCCACGCCGACAATTGATGTCCGCATCATGAACGAGCTGCAGATGCCGGCCCATATCAAACGCATGCCATTATGGGGGCTCGGCTGTGCCGGGGGCGCTTCGGGCCTCAGCCGCGCGCATGATTATTGCAAAGCTTATCCCGATGCCAAAGTGCTCGTGCTGTGCCTGGAATTATGCAGCTTGACGTTTCAGCGCTCGGATTTGTCGAAAAGCAATTTGATCGGAACGTCTTTGTTCGCTGACGGCGCGGCCTGTGCTTTGGTGACGGGCGTGAATGTGCAAGCACCGGAAGCCGGTTTTCATATAAAAGATACCCAATCGACGCTCATGCCGGATTCAGAGGACGTGATGGGCTGGGACGTGACAGATGGAGGGCTGCAAGTGGTCTTTTCACGGGATATCCCTAAAATCATTGAAAAATGGCTAAAGCCGAACGTCGACTTATTTTTGGGCAAGCTGGGAAAAACACCAGATGACATCACCCATTTCATCGCACATCCCGGCGGCAAGAAAGTGCTGACTGCCTACGAAACATCGCTCGGCATGTCCACGGATAAAACAGAGCTCTCAAGAAGGGTCCTTGCCCAGTACGGCAATATGTCTTCTCCGACTGTGTTGTATGTGTTAAAGGATTTCATGGAAAAACAGCCTAAAAGCGGGGAAGAAGGGCTGCTCACTGCCCTTGGACCCGGTTTCAGTTCCGAAATGGTTTGGCTTGAGTGGGGAGAAACAGGCCAATGACATTCTTTTATCTATTGCTTGGATTCGTAATTCTGCAGCGGCTGCTGGAAGTGGCTTATGCGCGGTCAAACGAACGTTTGATGAAGCAACAAGGGGCGATAGAAGCCGGAGCGGGGCATTATAAATGGATTGTTCTGCTGCATGTGCTGTTTTTTGTGTCCTTGCTAGTAGAAGTGGAGATGGCGGGACCAAGTTACGGACGCGGCTGGCTGTTATTCCTGTCGGTCTTTATCATCGCCCAAGTGCTCCGCGTCTGGGCGTTGGCGTCGCTGGGGCGTTTTTGGAATACCAAAATCCTGGTGCTGCCCGGAGCCACTAAAGTGAAAAGCGGCCCTTACCGCTGGATTCCGCATCCCAATTACGTTGTCGTGGCAATGGAAATTGCGGCGCTTCCTTTGATTTTCGGTGCATGGCGCACGGCAATCGTTTTTTCAATCGCCAATGCACTGCTGCTGCTTCTCGTGCGGATTCCTGCGGAAGAAAAGGCTTTGCGTGAATTGAAGGATTGAAGGCAACACAAATTCTTCGGCTATAGCAGTTGAAAGTTAATCTTGAAAAACGCCCGCTGTGAAATCAATCGATTTCACAGCGGGCGTTTAGTCTTTAACTGGAAGGCAAATGTTCTTCGTCCAATGACGCTTTGAAGGGAATCAGGCATGTCCTTTTGAATTGTGTGGTTTCTTTGGGACGGCGAAAAAATTAAAAGAGCCAAAACGTGGTAATATAAATATTCCAAGTTGGGCTCTAGTTGTTTCTAGCGTCTTATTGTATGCAGATTTAACAAAAAGGGTATAGTAAAATTATATAATCATGATAACAAGAACTGAAACGACAATAGTTCTGAGAAAGAGAAGAGGAGAAGATTATGGAAAACAGCCTTCCACTAGCAGCAGCCTTGATAGTTTTGGCAGTTGGCCTAATATTTTATTTTAGCAGAAAAAAAGGAGCTTCTTCAGCAGCTGACAAGACGACTAGTCAAGAAAGTGTTGCGGAAATCACAAATAGCGAACTGGAGCCAGAAGTAGATCCTTATGTTGACCTCATGCCGCACGTTTCGGAAGTGGAAAACGACGAAGCAGTAAAAAGCCAGTTTAAAAAGATTGAAGTCCCTGCCATTCTGAAATCCGATATTCTGAAAACGTTGGCAGCTGGAGCAATGGTGATCCGAGATAATAAAACATATAAGGTGGAATTCAGTCCTGAAGTTATAAAAGGGTTGAAGGATAAGAGCATGACTCTTATAGAAAAAGTAAACGGCACGGGCTATCTCCCAGCAGTAAAAAAAGAAGGCGCGAAAGGCATCTATAAACAAGCAGTGCTAGTGAAAAATGTCAATCCATCACTCGTTGTCCATGCAAGTGCAAACCTTTTGACAGCTGTGGTTGGGCAGCAGCAATTGGCCGAAATCCAAAGTGTCTTAAAGAATATGGAAGAAAAATTAAATACAATAATCCGACATCGTGATAATGACTTTTTTGGTAGGACTGAATCGAGGTTTACGTATTTCAGGGAGATAATAGTGCGATTCAGAACCAACGGTATCATTCTTGGGGGTGTGGAAGATCAGAAAATAGAAGATTTCTATACTGCATCACTTCAGGATTTGAAGATTCTAAACAAAGATCTTAAAGGCATTAGCGAAAGTATCGATCGATTGAAAGAGCATGAAACTATTCGCAAATGGGGTGAAGCCGCAATATTGAAGGATTACAGTAAACTGATTGACACATTCAATAACAAACAGGAGCTAGTTCTGTTAAACATAAAGTTTATCGAAGAATGTTATAAGCCTTATTTGGCTACAATAAGAAATTACAGTGAAGTGACATCAAAATCCCAAACCTTAGATGAAATAAGTGCGGAAAATAATAAGATTATAACTATTATTGAAACGAAAGTTAAAAACATTGAAGAAAATTATAAAGTGAGATTGAACTTCGGCATAAAAGCTTTGAAATACAGAAATCTGGAGAGTTTAAAAGAAGTCGCGCCCCTTAGAATAAGCCAACAAAAGAGTTTAGCGCAGGAGGTTCCCTCTGAGCTGCTATTTGAACTTACGGATGATGAGAAAGTATATGCATACGTTCCGAAATAGCTGTAATTTAAACCTGAAAATTAGGGAGCATTTAGGAACTGCTGGCAGTAAAACAACCAAACACAAATAACAACCGCCACTCCTTTTGGAATGGCGGTTGTTTTCATTTGCTTTGTGTGGCTCCTTGGAAAAGAGCCAATTATCAGTGCGAAATGTTTTTGTAATTAAAAATAGCCCCTTCTGAAAAGAAAGAGGCTGTACTAAAATTTGAAGAATCGCTGTAGCAATAATTTTATCAAGCTTACGAATATCGACTTTCTTGCCAGTCAATCCCTGTTTGCCACCACTATTGTGTCATGTAACGTCTTATAAGCGGTGTGCGCGGGCAACAGCAGCTACCCTTTGTCCCCGCTGATTGTCAGGATTACACGTGCTGCTTCGGTCGGACCACCGGCTTCTTTAAAGGTATCGGACAAACTCTGCGCCTGTTTCTGATAGGAAGGATGCGAAAAAACTTCTGCTACCGCTTTTTCCAAGTCTTTCGGCCTTGTCCCTTTGAGCAAGATTCCGGCACCCATCTCTGCGACTCGGTCCGCGACCATTTTTTGTTCGCTATGCTGCGGGAATAGCACCATCGGCACGCCGAAATACAGGCTTTCGCTCACGCTATTCATGCCGCAGTGGGTGAGGAAGACATCGGTATTTTGCAAAACGGCAATTTGGTCAACCGTATGTTGCACAGTGAAATTTTCCGGAATTTCCTTGAAAAGCGCCAGATCCGTTTTTGCGCCGGCTGACAGCACGATTTCATAATCCGTGTGTGCAAATGCTTGGAAGCAGCTGCGGTAAAAAGCCGGATTTTGGTTCAGGATGGTGCCGAGGGAGATGTAAATCCGTTTTCGAATTTTGTCCAGAGGACGCTGTGGGTCATGTTCCGGAATCGAAGGTCCGACAAAGGCAAAACGTTCGGAAAAAGTATCCGCCAATGGCTGGAATTCCTTCGATGTGTAGACGATGGTGTCGGTTTGGTTATCGTTTTGAATCAAGGAAACATAATTTTTGGCCGGAAAGCCGTGATCGTTCAGTTGTTTTATTTTTTTTCGGATACGCCGCATGCCTAGCATCATCATCCAAAGTTCAGAGGCACCTGGCTTCATCGATTTCACGGTATGTTCATTAAAAGCAAATGTAGTTGTCGAACAGATATAGGGGATTTCGAGCTTTTTAGCGAACATCTTTCCCCAAACGGCGATGGAGTCGGAGACGATACAGTCCGGCTGAATTTTCGTGAGTTCCTGAAGGGCCATTGGTTCCATGGCGATGGTGGTGTCGGCAATCATTTCGATCAAGGCAGCAAAATCCTTGCCGACTTTCTTCTTTAGCTGCTGTTCGGAAGCTTTTGGCAGAAAGCTGTCACAGACGATAAACGTGGCACCTGCTGCTTCGATCTTTTCCCGAAAGTCGTTGAAAGAAAAATACCATACCTTATGGCCCCTTTTTGTCAGTTCCGCAACCACCGGAATGGTCGGGTTCGTATGGCCATGGGCAGGAAGTGAAAAAAAGACGATTTTCTTCATTTATTCCCACTCCTTCCGTTCTGCATTTCGGATTCTCTCCGTTAACATCGCAATGCTCCGCCATTGCTCCTGACTCAGCTTGTGTTGCATCTACATTATATAGGGAGTATTCAGTTAAATGTATTAGTTAATGACTTCATTTCTTGTTGGAAATTGTGGCATTAGAATGAAATCAATCAAGGATAATTGCCTTTCCTTGTTCACGCAGCGCCTTTAAAGAGCTAAGCATCCCTTCAATTTCTTCATCGGAATGCCGTTCCCAGGCACCTAATTCAGCAACAATCTTTAAAGGCGATTGGGAGCGGTAAGAGCGTGTCGGATTTCCGGGAAAACGTTTGTCGGTCAGGTTCGGATCGTTTTCGAAATCGCCTTGTGGTTCGACGATGTAAATTCTTTCTTTGGCATCGGATGCGGCTAATTCAGCGCCCCATTTCGCCGCCTCTAGAGTTGCCGTAAAGTAGATATAATTTGATTTTTTGTCCTGGTAATTCGAGCGATTTTGCGCTTCCAACCTTTCGCCAATCTTCAATTGGGCTTTTGTTCCATGAAAGAATGGACCTTGATCTAAGACATCTTGTTTGTCATGCATACGGATCTGCCTCCTGTGTTGGTGGTGTATGTACCAGTATAGGATAGGGGTTTTGGAAAAAGTAGTCTGTAAATTGTTTTTTATTCGCGTTATAATGGAAGTAGAGAGAACGAACTTCTTAACATTATAATAGCCTGATTTCCCATTATTAACCATGAGAAATCAGGCTTTGTTGCGTTTAAGAAAGTCACTAATCCAACTGCCATCGTTTATCCAAATTCACAGCGGGTAGATAGTTATATGTGTTTTTATAATAAAAAATTCAAAAGAGGTGTTCATCAATGAAAAACGATGTGACGATAAAGAACAAACTCGGCCTGGGTACAGCGCCGCTGGGCAATATGTTCAGAGACGTTCCAGAAAAAGAAGCGATGGAGACGATCCGTTCAGCGTGGGACGAAGGAATTCGGTATTTTGATACGGCGCCGTTTTACGGTGCGGGCTTGGCTGAAAGTCGGCTCGGCGAAATTTTATCTTCCTATAAGCGCGATGATTATTTGCTGAGTTCGAAGGTCGGCCGAATTGTGCTGGACGAAGAAGAGGAAAAAGAAGGGCTGTTTGAGTACGGCCGCAAGAATAAAATTCTGACGGATTATACCGAAGATGGCACGCTCAAATCGATTGAAGACAGCCTGAAGCGTCTGAAAACGGACCGCTTGGATATGGTCTTTGTCCATGATATCTCACCGGACTTTTTGGGGGATGAATGGATTACCAAATTCGATGAAGCGCGCAAAGGTGCTTTTAAAGTGTTGGACCGGCTCCGGGATGAAGGTGTGATTAAAGCCTGGGGACTTGGTGTGAATACGACGACGCCGATCGAAATAGCGCTTGAGCTCGAACATGCACATCCGGATTTGAGCTTGTCTGCAACACAATATACGCTGCTTCAGCATGAACGTGCCCTTGAGCGCATGATGCCACTGGCACAGGAAAAGGGCGGCGGGCTCGTGATCGGTTCGGCATTCAACTCAGGGGCGTTGTTAGGTGGAGACTTTTTCGATTACAAGGAAATCACCCCTGAAATCAAGGGGAAAGTCGACCGGTTCCACGATGTTGCACGCAATCATGGCGTGAACTTGAAAGATGCAGCGCTCCAGTTTTCAACAGCGCATCCTGCTGTGAAAGCCGTGGTGACGGGTTCGACACGGCCTGACCGCATCAAGGAAGATCTGCAGGCGATGAGCGCCCATATTCCAGCTGCTTTTTGGCAAGAGCTGGTCGAGCAGGGGCTCATTTCTCCCAAAGCCATTTTGCCGGGGATGTAAGCTCTTATTCGAATTAATGGTAAAAAAGGTTCCGGTTTGATTATCGGGAGCTTTTTTGCGCTTTCAAAAAGGAGCCTGAAAACTCTTTTTGTTTTCGTTATAATGAAAGGAAGCGCAAGGTTTTTTTGTTAAAATATTCAGAAGCAAGGTGGTTGACTAATGAAATCGTACATTATCCGAATTGAACTGGAACACTCTCATCCGCTCATTTGGCGCCAAGTGATCATGCCGGCAGGGGCGACTTTTAATATGCTGCACGATGTCATCCAGCAGGTGACGAATTTTCAAAGCGGCTATCCGTATGATGCGTATCATTTGTTTGAATTTGATTTGGCAAAAGACAATATTCGGGTGACGAATGACGAAGAAGCATACCTGGAGCATCAGCATTTCAAAAAGAATTGGAAAGAATTCGCGGAGCGGCTGAAGAACATGGAGCCGAAATACAAGAAGTATGAAGAAGCACATCAGGAGCGCCTTTCCCAAATCGTGCGGAAACCGTCAGGCATCAAGATCGATGAATTTTTGGAGAAGCACGGCGAGCTCTTATACAACTACGATTTCGGGGACGGCTGGCAGTTCCGCATCAAACTCGAATCAATCGTCGAGGATTATTATTTCGGCTTTCCAACGCTGCTGGACGGAGCCGAAACGGCACCGCCGGAAGACGTGGGCGGCATCCCTGGATTTTATGAATTCCTGAAAATCTACCGCGATCCAAAGCATCCCGAGCACAAGGAAATGAAAGCTTGGGCAGACAGCCAATCCTTCAAAGAATACGATCCTAAAAGGATTAATAGTTTTTTGAAAAGCCGGCCTTATAAAAAGACGGAATGGAATAAAATCCACCACGAAAACTACCGGGTGATTGAAGATAAATACCGGAAAGGTTGACGGGCTGCGACGTGATTGATTATAAAAGATAAGTCCATAGAAAAAGTAAAGCCCGCTATAAAATCAATCGATTTTATAGCGGGCTTTATTGTATTGAATTGCGTTCCACTGTTGGAATTTACTTCGTATTCGTAAATCCGCCATCGATACGGATGGTGTCGCCGTTGATGTACTGCGCTTTTGATGTCAGCAGGAAAGCGACGAGTTCTGCAACTTCCTCTGGCGTACCGAGGCGTTTCTGCGGAATGCCGGCTTCGGCGCTTTTTTTCATGTCCGGATTATCTTCAAAGAACTTTTTAACCATCGGGGTTTCCGTCGGTCCTGGTGCAATGGCATTGACGCGCAAGCCGTCCTTCGCGTATTCGGCAACCATGCTCTTCGTCATGCCGACGATGCCGTGCTTCGTAGCGCCATAAGTGACGACAGAGGCCTGGCCAATGACTCCAGCGCTTGAAGCGGTATTGACGATTGAACCGCCGCCATTTTTCACCATGGCTTCTGCGACATAGCGCAAGCCGTACAGAGCGCCAAGCATGTTGATGCCAACAATCTGATCGATTTCCTGAATATCGG
>DATISS010000187.1:0-15972 GCA_035468565.1 Planococcus sp. (in: firmicutes) | reverse complement strand
GAATAAATACCAGCAGCAAAGCATATTTATCCACGAAAAAACACGCTGCCGAAGGGGCAGCGTGCCATCAAATTGCATCTGTATTGGAAATCAAACTTAGGAACTGCTGGGTGCGTGCTTCTTTCGGGTGGCTGAAAATGTCTTCCGGCTTGCCGCGTTCAACAATCACGCCGCCGTCCATGAACAGGACTTCATCCGCCACGCCGCGTGCAAAACGCATTTCGTGGGTGACGACGACCATCGTCATGCCTTCAGCCGCCAAGTCTTTCATGACTTGCAGCACTTCGCCGACGAGTTCAGGATCAAGCGCGGAAGTCGGTTCGTCGAACAGCATCACTTTCGGTTCGAGCGCCAGCGCGCGGGCAATGCCAACGCGCTGTTGCTGTCCACCTGATAGCTGGAAAGGGTATTCATCCGCTTTGTCCGCAAGCCCGACTTTCTCGAGCAGCGCTTGCGCCTTTTTGCGTGCCTGCGCTTTGTCGATCCCTTGCACGATGACCGGGCCTTCCATGACATTTTCAAGCGCAGTCATATGGGGGAACAGATTGTAATGCTGGAAGACCATCGCCGACTGCTTGCGGAACGCGTTCACTTGTTTTTTCGGAACAGGCTTCGAAAAATCCACCGTTTGTTCGTCGATCGTGATGACGCCTTGGGACGGGACTTCCAAGATGTTCAGGCAGCGCAGGAACGTCGTCTTGCCGGAGCCGGAAGGGCCGATGACGACAACCGCCTGGCCTTTGCCGACCGTTAAGTCGATGCCTTTCAGCACTTCCAGCTTGCCGAATTTCTTGTGCAAATCAGTAATCGAAATCATATTTTGCTCCTTACTGCATGGTGTGCTTTATTAGCGGGAAACGTAACGGTCGAATCGATGTTCCAGCCTGCCTTGCCCGAGGGACAAGAGGAAGCAGACCAGCCAATAAATCAATGCCGCCTGCCCGTATAACAGCAGGAATTCGTAATTGGTCGCAGCAATCTGCTGCGCCACACGGAACATTTCTGTCACGAGAATCAGCGACGCCAACGAAGTGTCTTTGATCAGGCTGATGAACGTGTTCGAAAGGGGCGGAATCGATACCCGCGCCGCCTGCGGCAGGATGACGCGGCGCAGTGATTGGGCGTAACTCATGCCAATCGTGTTCGCCGCTTCCCACTGGCCTTTTGGAATGGAGAGGATTGCCGCCCGGATCACTTCGGACGCATAAGCGCCGACATTCAGCGAAAAGCCGATAACGGCAGCAGGGAACGGATCAATGACTACGCCGATCGTCGGCAAGCCGTAAAACAGGATGAACAATTGAACCAATAAAGGCGTGCCGCGGATAATCGAAACGTAAACGCGGGCAATCACCTGCAAAATCTTGATTGTTGAAATGCGGGCGAGCGCCGTCAGCACGGCAATGGCAAGCCCCAGTACGAAGGCGATGAACGACAGCGGAATCGTATACTGAATCATCCCTTCAATCAACGGAAGCCAGGAAGACTGGGAGATGTCCATCAGCCGCTCGAGGCGAACCGGATCTGTAAAAATACTATTCAAGTACATTTTCGCCGAACCATTTGTTCGAGATTTCTTCGTACGTACCGTCTTCGATCATTTCCGCCAACGCTTTGTTGACTTCTTCGATCATCGGGCCGCTGCCTTTACGGAACAACAAGGCGCTTTGCGCTGCATCGTCCGCTTCGTCAACGATTTCGATATTGGCTTCAGGGCGTTGCTTCAAGAAATCCAAGACGGTCAAGTTATCGTTTACTGTCGCATCGACGCGGCCGGAATTCAGCAATTCGATTGCTTGGTTGAATCCTTCAACGCCTTCGATTTCAGCGCCGAACGATTTAGCCGTTTCAGCGTAGTTGCTCGTCAATGACTGTGCGGATAATTTGCCTTCAAGGTCTTCAAATGCTTGGATTTCTGAATCTTTCGGTACGACTAGAACAGCCGTTGAAGTGATATAAGGATCTGAGAATTCGTAGCTTTCCTGGCGTTCAGGGTTGATGCCGACTTGGTTCGCGACCATATCGAAGCGTTCTGCGTCAAGCCCTGCGAACATCGCATCCCATTGCGTTTCCAAAAATTCAGCTTCGACGCCTAGGCGGCTCGCCACTTCTTCCGCAATTTCAACATCGAATCCGGTCAGTTTGCCGGTTTCATCGTGGAAAGTGAAAGGCGGGTATGTGCCTTCTGTGCCGATCGTCAACGTTCCTTCTTCCTGTACTTTCGCCAACAAATCTTCTTCTGCGCTGTCGGATCCGCCGTTAGTTGAATCCGGTGCAGCTGTATTGCTGCCGCAAGCCGCCAATAACAACACGGCACCGATTAATGCCAATAAACCCAATGTGAACTTCTTCATAAAATAATCCCCTCGATTTCGTATATTTTTTCGCTGAAAGCCTTTTTCCAATCAGAGAACCAGTTTGCCAAAGTTTTAACTATACAATACTAAGTGGAATACTTGGTTTTAAGGTTAAAAAAAAGTTTTCAACAATTTCGGCCCAGTGAGTGGAGCCGTCTTTACTAAGTGCTGACTCATTATAGCATCATTAAAGCGCATTTTTCAACAACATTAACCTGCAACTTCGAAGTATCTGAAATGCGAAAGTGATTGTATTTTTAAAGAGAACAATTTATAATGACTTCATAGAGAAGCTTAACGAAACGCCAATAACAACACAAGAAATGTCTTTTTACAGAGGACAATTGTTTTATTCGAAAGGAGTGCTATTGATGGAACGTATAATGATTACTGGTGCACTGGGACAAATTGGGTCGGAATTGACTGAAAAGCTGCGAGGAATCTACGGTGCGGACAACGTATTGGCAACAGATATCCGGGGCACTGGCGAGCAAAGCGGGCCGTTCAGCTTATTGGATGTGACGGATGCTCAGAAGATGCATGATTTGGCAAAAGATTTCGGAGCCGACACGATGATGCACATGGCGGCATTATTGTCTGCGACTGCTGAAGAAAAGCCGCTGCTCGCTTGGAACTTGAACATGGGCGGTTTGGTCAACGCCCTTGAAGCATCGCGCGAATTGGGCATGCAATTCTTCACGCCGAGCTCGATCGGCGCGTTCGGCCCTTCAACGCCAAAAAACAATACACCGCAAGACACCCTGCAGCGCCCGACTACGATGTACGGCGTCAACAAAGTGGCTGGCGAGTTATTATGCGATTATTATTTCCATAAATTCGGCATCGATACGCGCGGTGTGCGCTTTCCTGGATTGGTGTCATACGTGGCACAGCCAGGCGGCGGCACGACCGATTATGCAGTGGACATCTATTACAAAGCAATCGAAGAACAACGCTACACCTCATATATCGCTGAAGGCACCTACATGGACATGATGTATATGCCGGACGCGCTGCAAGCGATCATCGACTTGATGGAAGCAGACCCGGCAAAACTCATTCACCGTAACGCATTCAATGTTACGGCCATGAGCTTTGAGCCTGGGCAGATTGCAGCATCGATCCGCAAGCACATCCCTGAATTCCAGATGTCTTACGACGTCGACCCGGTTCGCCAGGCGATTGCCGACAGCTGGCCGGACAACATCGACGCTTCAGCGGCGAAAAACGAATGGGGCTTTAAAGCTCGGTATGACTTGGATGCGATGACATCGGATATGCTGGAAAAGCTCAAAAAAAAGTTAGTGCACGCATAAAAAACGGCAAATAGAAAAAGCTGGAAGCGAATTTCGCTTCCAGCTTTTTTTGGTCTATTAGAATAAAAGGTGTGCAACACCCGCAACGATTGGCAAAGCGATGACCGTGCGCAGCACAAAGATGATGATCAGGTCTACAATGTTGACTGGAATCTTCGAACCTAAAAGCAGTCCGCCGACTTCGGACATGTAGATCAACTGAGTGACCGACATGGTGGCAACGACAAAGCGCGTCATTTCCGATTCCAGTCCGGCGCCCAGAATAGCAGGCAAGAACATGTCAGCAAAACCGACAACCATCAATTGCGCAGCTTCTTCAGCTTCCGGAATGCCGAGCAGGTTCAAGTAAGGTACGAACGGCGCCCCCAAAATCGAGAAAACCGGTGTGTATTCCGCCAAGATCAAAGCGATCGTCCCGAATGCCATGACAACCGGAGCTACCCCAATCCACATGTCCAAAACATTCTTGAAGCCGTCTTTGAAGAATTCTTTAGGCGATTTGTTTTCCGAAGCTTTCGTCAACGCATTTTCAACGCCATGGGAAGCGACGCTGTGGCCAGCGGGAACTTCTTCGGAAATCGTTTCCTGCGGATCGCCATTCATGAACGTCGTCGGTTTTTGCGCCAACGGATAAATGCGCGGCATGATCAACGCAAGGATGATGCCCGCTAATATGACGGTGCCGTAATAAGGCAGGAAGTATTGGCCTAAGCCGACTTCTTCGATAACAACGATGGCGAACGTGATCGATACGACTGAGAACGTCGTCCCGATGATTGCCGCTTCACGCTGCGTATATTTGTTTTGCGTGTATTGTGAGTTTGTCAATAATACGCCGATTGTACCGTCTCCGACCCATGAAGCCAGTGCATCGATGGACGAGCGGCCAGGCAGCCGGAACAGTGGGCGCATGATCTTGGACATCATTGTCCCGAAGAATTCAAGCAAGCCGAAATTCATCAGGAGCGGCAGGAATAAGCCCGCGAACAAGAAAATCGTGAACAGGAACGATAACAAGCCAGTGCTCGACAACAGCAATCCGCCTGTGTTTTCGCTCCATATCGCTTCCGGCCCGAGCTTGAACATTACCATTACGGCGAACGCGGCACCGAGTACGCGCACAATTGTCCAGAAGAGATTAACATTAAATAATTTATCAAAAAATGAGACCTCGTGGCCTTCTTTGACGGGTCTCGCAATTACTATGAGAGAGCCGATTGCCGCTATGAGCAAAATACCTGTCATGATCCATGCAACAACCGGTTCGATCAATCCGGCCATCCAATTTGCCAGCACGGCGATGGTGACTGACCATCCGTCTTCTGTGGGCACAGGAACGATGAAGAGCAAGACGCCCAGCAATGACGGTATTAAGAATAATAGCCAGGTCGAAGTTGAAAATTTTTTCACGAATAAACCCCTTTTCCTTGTGCATTAAAACACATGATTAATGGTAATTATACAGCGTCTTTCCCCAGTGAAACGCTTTCATACCAATGTTTATATTATCTGATAACGGAAATAAAAAACACCCCCTTTTTCAAAAAGAAAAAGGGGGTGTTTTCGTCAGAATGACTCTTCGAAATCTTCGTGCCAGCGGTAGTTGTAGAAACGTTCTTTGGTCAGCCAATTTTCCGCATCTGTATCGCCTTGAGATAATTTCAATTCCATCTCTTCTAGCATCCAGGCAGTTTGGGAAATGTGTGCTTTCATGGAGTTCATTTTTTGGTCTCTGACCGCCTTCACATCATGGATGATGTCGGGCTGGCCGAGCACTTCGAGTGTGTCGTTGGCAAAAGCTACGCAATGCAGCTTTGGCCGGTCTTTCATGCGGCGTACAGCGCGCACGACTGCGCGTGCTGTCGCTTCGTGGTCCGGGTGGACGGCTAATTTCGGATAAAACGTGATGACCAGCGAGGGATTCAATTCCTCGATCAGGTCGGCCATCATTTTGACCATTTTTTCGTCGTCTTCAAATTCCACTGTTTTGTCGCGCAATCCCATCATGCGCAAATCAGTGAGCCCCATCGCTTTGGCAGAATCGAGCAATTCCTTTTTTCGGACAGCCGGCAAGGATTCACGCGTCGCGAAAGGCGGGTTGCCTAGATTACGGCCCATCTCACCGAGTGTCAAACAGGCGTATGTAACCGGAGTCCCTTGCAGAATATGGCTGGCTATCGTTCCTGAAACGCCGAACGCTTCATCGTCCGGGTGAGGGAAGACGACCAGTACTTGACGTTCTTTTTCAATTGCCATCTTGTTCCCCTCCTTAATAACTGAACGGTGTTTCGCTGATTTGCAGCGCAACCGCCAGTTTTCCTGATCCGTCATGTCCGGCGAGCAGCAAACGCCCCTGCTCGTCCAATTCGTAATGGGTGATGCCTTGCGCATAGACCCAACCGTGCGGCAATTTCAAACCGACCCGGTGGGGGCTGTCGCCGACGACTTTCCCCAGCTCATAATTGATGACCACATTTCGAATAAAGGCGCCGGCATTGAAAAATCCTTCATTGAAATGAGTTGCGTATGAGCCGTTGGTCGTTTCCAAATGCAGATAGACATCTTTTTTGGCGAACGCATCAAGTTCTACTTGCAGTTTCTTAACTTCGACTAATTCCATTGTTTTCACTCCTCATGCAATCCGTATTGTTTCAGTATAGTGAAAATGGCGGAAGAATGCGATTAGGTTGATTTACGGACATGAAAATAATGTTATTATATGGAAAAGAGAATCTTTGGATTTATTCGAAAAGGCGCAAAAGGGTGGAATACATGAAATTGATGATCAAATTTATTTTTTCCGTGGTGGGAATTGTGCTGATCAGCGGCTTTCCGGTGCTTATTGGCGGTTTGGTCGCCGGTGAGCTGCGGCTCACGGAATATATTGCCGCGTTGGAAGCGGTGCTGCAGGGGCTTTGGCCGTTGCAGGAATTTACGGTGCTGAACATGAGAACGAACAGGGAAATCCCGCTTTTCCCGACGATTGCCGATTACATCATCTATTCATTGGAACTTTTGTTCCTGGCTTTCGCTGTGGCAATTTTCTTCGCCATCCTGTTCACGGTGCTGACGATGATGCTGAAAGAAAAGGCACGGCACCGTATCAAGATGGCGCTGTATTTCCTTGAATCGCTGCCGGATTTGTTGGTGATCATGCTGGCCCAGCTGGCTGTCATTGCGATTTATTTGCAGACGGATGTGTTGATTTCTAAAATCGCGGTCGTCCAAGGCGAGCATATTTACTGGCTGCCGGTGCTGTGCCTGGCGCTATTGCCGATGATTCAATTATACCGTTTGTGCATGCTGACGTTTCAGGATGAAGAACGGAAGATGTATGTCGAGCTGGCACGTTCGCTCGGCTTTTCCAAAGTGTTCGTCATTTGGGTGCATATGTTCCGTAATGCGATTATCAGCGTCTTTTTCCAATCGAAAAAGACAATCTGGTTCATGCTGTCGAATTTGTTTGTCCTTGAATTGATGTTCAACATCCCGGGCATCATGCTGTTCATGAAGGATAATATCTCGCCGCAAGTGTTCCTGGTCTCCATTTTCAGCTTTTTCCTGCCGATTTTCTTGCTATACAGCATCGGTGAATGGCTTGTGCTGCGCCATCTGCGCGGAAAGGAGGCGATTTAAATGTGGAAGCAGCCTTATTTTCTCGCGGGTTTTGCCATACTTACTTTTTTTCTGGGAGGAAGTTTCCTTTATGAATGGCTATGGGGCAATATGCCGAGACAACTTTTTTTCGTAACGGAAAATGGACGGGCGGTAGAAGGCCCGCCGATTTCTCCGAAATGGGAGTTTCCGCTGGGTACGGATCAGTATGGCTATGATTTATTGGGGAAATTGATGATCGGCGGCAAGTACACGATATTGGCTGCGTTGGCGATTGCGGCGCTGAGGATGCTCATCGCGGTACCGCTCGGTTATATCATGGCCACGTATTTGCAGCGCCATCGCCCGTGGATCGGTGGATTGGCTGACTCGTTGCATTACATTCCGCTGACGCTTTTTGCCGCTTACATCCTTTATCCGGTTTTGTGGATGCCGCTTGGAGGATTCACCAATAGCATCTGGGAAAGGATTGCTATCCAGATCATCCTCATGGCATTGCTGACAATGCCGATTGTTGCCGTCTTGATCGGCAATGAAGCCTCGTTGCTTTACCGCCAGGAATACGTGACGGCGGCAAGGGTGCTTGGAGCGGCAGAACCGCGGATCATCCGCAAACACCTGTATCCGCAGATGCGGGAAAAACTGGCGGTGTTGTATGGCCAGCAAGTGATTGAAACATTCATCATCATGGCCCATTTAAGTTTGCTGAATTTATTTCTGGGCGGTACGAAGGTGAGCTATGACCCGATGTTCGGAGATCCGCCGATGTCGATTTCGTTCGAATGGTCCGGCTTGTTCGGTTCGACGTTCCGTTATCTCCACGGCGCGCCTTGGCTGCCGCTGTTTCCGGTGCTGTTCATCGCCTTGTCGATTTTGGCCGTCACAGGGATGCTCGAAGGCTATTTGCGTTCGAAAGATCTTCAAGTCCATAAAAGCCATTCGGCCTTGGCGCCGGATGAAGAGGTCCTTGACTGGAACCGCGAGCAATTGCGCAGCCGGTTGGTCTTATTGAAAAACGCCGAAGAACCCAAAAACCCTCACGAGTTGTGAGGGTTTTGTTTTTTATTCTGGAAAAAAGCTGCCACGCAAGCCGTTTTCACGGCCTTCGGGACAGCAATATTTAATAAAGTTAGATTTTTTCCATTTGGACTTCAGGTGTTTCATCGAATTTATTTGCCGCACCGTGCATAACGGGGCCGACGTATTCGTTGAGCTTCCAGCCGTTGGCGATTGCCGCTGAGACGAACTTCTTCGCGTTCAGGACAGCGTCTTCAACCTTTTGGCCGTTTGCCAGATTGGCAGTGATCGCTGCTGCGAACGTGCAGCCTGCGCCGTGGTTATAAGTCGTTTCTGTTTTCTCCGATGTCAGCAAGTAATGCGTTTTGCCGTCGAATAAAAGATCGGCCGCTTTTTCGTGCTTCAATTGTTTGCCGCCTTTAATGACAACATACTCCGCGCCATGTGCGTGGATTTTTTCTGCTGCTTCTTTCAAATCGTCGACGGTTTTCAGGATACCGACGCCAGACAGCTGGCCCGCTTCCACTAGGTTCGGTGTAACGACTTTCGCATTCGGCAGCAAGTATTTGATCATTGCGTCGACGTTTTCAGGGAACAATACTTCCGCTTCGCCTTTGCACGCCATGACCGGGTCAATGACGACGTCGCGGATGCCGGATTCAGCGATTGCTTCGCCCGCCATTTTGATGATTTCGACTGTCGGCAGCATGCCCGTTTTCAAAGCGTCGATGCCTGTAGAAAAAGCCGTGTCCAATTGTGCTTGCAATGTATCGAGTGCGATCGGGTGGATGCCATGGCTCCAGCCGTTTTTCGGGTCCATCGTCACAATAACGGTAAGGGCGTTCATGCCGTATGTGCCGTGTTCTTGGAATGTTTTCAAATCAGCTTGTATACCAGCGCCTCCGGAAGTGTCCGAGCCGGCGATTGTTAATGTTTTTTTCAAAGCCATTCAATATTATCCCCTTTATAAGTAAAATGATTTGTTCCTTCATTTTAGCAAAAACTAGTGTATTTACAATGTATTGGACTTATGGGGTGTTATAAGCAGCACGGCGGTTGCCGCGCTCACCAGGAAAAAGGCACCCGCGAACAAACCAGCCATCCAGCTGCCGCTTTTGAAAAGACCAAATGCCACGATAAATGTTAGAATGGAAACAGCGAGAACCGCAGTGCCCATGCATCCCATGCCGAGCCGTTTGGCACTTTCAGGCGCGCTGCTTCCTTTTGTTTTGGAAACGGATTTTATTTTTTCCCGCCAATCGGCCATGTGAATCGCCCCTTTGCTCCATCGTATCACGGAGACCAATTGATTTGAACAAAAGAAAGAGGGATAGACAGTGACGAATGATTCGAAGTTGAAAGAAATTGAGCGTTTATTAAAAGAAGTGAAAGGCAAAGAAGATCCAAACCCATCGGGATTCTGGAAATCAGCGAAGGTGATGGCAGGCGTTTTCCGCAAATCATTTTTGGTATTGGCAGTGTTGCTGCTGTTGCTGTTCGTTGCGTTGCCGCTGGGCACATTCTGGATGCTGAATGGCAGTACGTTCACTGAAGAAAAAGGCGCATTCCTCGAGCGTATCCAGGATTTGAACCAATTATCGACAGCGGAAGCGTTCTCGAAAGCCATCATCGAACGCCAGGACAATAAGGTATTCGGCCAGGAAATCGGCTTGGAGCTGCCAGGGACGAAACGCCAATTACTGGTGATCATCCCCGGATCGGTAAAAGCGGGCATTGACTTCTCGGAAGTATCGGAAGAAGACATCGAAGTGGATGAAGAAGCGAGAACGGCCACATTGACGCTGCCGAAAGCGGATTTCCTCGGCGGGCCGGAATTATTCATGGACCAAGTGGAAGTGTATTCGTATGAAGGGCTGTTTCGTGACAAAGCGGATATTTCAGAAGCTTATGAGCTCGCGGAAGAAGCGAAAAATCTGATTCTTAAAGAAGCGGAAGGCCAGGGCGTGCTTGAGCGGGCGGAAGAAAACGGAGCGCGTTCGGTGCAGGAAATGTTCCAGCTGGTCGGCTATGAAGTGTCAGTTGAATTCAAAGACTGAGGAGGGAATTGCGATGCCGAAAGAGGTTTTCCATAATGACTGGCAGGAAGTTATCGGCGGCGAATTCGCCAAGCCTTATTACTTGAAGCTGCGGGAATTTTTGAAGCATGAATACGACCATGGGCCGGTGTATCCGGACAAGCACGATATTTGGAACGCGTTCGAACACACCGCTTACGGAGACGTCAAAGTCGTCATCTTGGGGCAAGATCCCTACCACGGGCCGAACCAAGCGCACGGTTTGAGTTTTTCGGTGCAGCCAGGGGTTCTGCATCCGCCGAGTTTGCGCAATATGTTCAAAGAATTGAAAGAGGATTTGGGCTGCGCCATTCCGAAAGACGGCACGCTGACGAAATGGGCGGACCAAGGCGTCATGATGCTCAATACCGTTTTGACGGTGCGGCAAGGCCAAGCGCATTCGCACCGCGGCCAGGGCTGGGAACAATTCACGGATGAAGTCATCCGGAAGTTATCGGCCCGCGATGAACCGGTAATTTTTGTGTTATGGGGACGGCCAGCGCAGCAGAAAAAGCAATTTATCGACACGAAGCGCCATGCAATCATCGAAGCGCCGCATCCGAGTCCGCTCAGCGCGAGCCGTGGGTTTTTCGGCAGTCGGCCGTATTCGCAAATCAATCATTTGCTTGAGCAGCGCGGAGAATCGCCGATCGATTTCTGCCTGTCCTGACGAAGCGGCAAGGCGCGTGGTAAACTAGTGGGGACTGTAAACGGAAAGGGGGGAGTTGGCATGGCAATAGATGCCACCCGTATTTTAAGTGAGATTGAAAAGCACACGGCATTGGCGCGCAAATCGGATCCCACGAAAATGCGTGAATCCATCGCGGCAATCCG
Source organism: Planococcus sp. (in: firmicutes) (assembly GCA_035468565.1). GTDB lineage: Bacteria > Bacillota > Bacilli > Bacillales_A > Planococcaceae > Planococcus. The sequence continues at coordinate 4,758 of DATISS010000187.1, read as the reverse complement.
TGCGCTTTGCGATTTGCTGCTGGACGATGACCGTCCGGCAACCGAAAAGCCGCAGGCAATCCCGCTCGCGACTCCTCAGGTGCAGACCGTCTCTTCCGTCAACAAATTGAAAGAAGACGATGCAAACGGGGATTCGCTGTTTGAATTTTAATCGGAAAGAGGTATGAATTCATGAAATTTTTCTTGATCGCAGGAGCGCTCAATGCGTTGTTGTCAGTCGGATTCGGCGCATTCGGCGCACATTTGCTCGAAGGCCGCGTTGCCGATAAATACTTGGACACATGGCAGACAGCCGTGCAATATCAAATGTTCCACGCCATCGGCTTGATGGTTGTCGCGATTTTGATGAGTTCTTCGCTGCTCGGGCCGCTCGGTTCATTAAACTGGGCCGGCTACTTGATGCTTGCCGGAATCATCATCTTCTCAGGCAGTTTGTACGTCCTGAGCTTGACTGGCATCAGCGTACTTGGCGCCATCACGCCAATCGGCGGCGTCGCTTTCATCGCTGGCTGGATCATGCTGATCATCGCAGCCGCCAAAGCATTATAATAATTGTTTTTTTTAAAGGCCTCCGCGCATGCGGGGGCCTTTAAATTTAAGTATTTTCGGGGTCAGGGAAAGTATTTCATTGCAAAGAGAAAGTATTTTAGCGGGAATGGAAAGTATTTCGGCATGCAGGGGAAGTAAATCCAAATAATGGATAAAATATTCTTAATAACAATAAAACCGCATCAAAAAAACCGCCCGAGGGCGGTTTTCAATCAATTAAACTTGCAGGAATTTAGCTGTACGTTCTGCGTCTAAGCGAGTGCCGACGTAGAATGAACCGAATTCTGCGTAGCGCGCGGAGACTTCGTCAAAGCGCATTTCGTAGATCAATTTCTTGAATTGGAGAACGTCGTCTGCGAAAAGCGTAACGCCCCATTCGTAATCGTCAAAGCCGACAGAGCCGGAAATGATCTGTTTTACTTTGCCTGCATAGCCGCGGCCGATTTTGCCGTGTGACAGCATCAGTTCCTTGCGCTCGTCCATCGGCAACATGTACCAGTTGTCATTGCCTTCGCGGCGTTTGTCCATCGGGTAGAAGCAAATGTATTGCGAACGCTGAAGCTCAGGGTACAAGCGCGAGCGGACATGCGGGTTTTGGTAAGGATCTTCGTCTGATTTCCCAGCCAAATAGTTGGAAAGTTCGACAACGGACACGTACGAATAAGCGGGAACGGTGTACGCGTTCAACGTCAATTTGTTAAATTCCGTTTCAAGTTCGTGCAATTCGTCCATTGTTTCACGCAATAGCATCAGCATGAAGTCTGCTTTTTGTCCGACTATTGAGTACAGCGCATGCGCGCCGGTTTTATTCGTATCGGCTGTGTTGACTTTGTCCATGAACGTTTGGAACTCGTCGATGGCAAATTGGCGCTCGTCTTCGTCCAGCATTTTCCACGTGACCCAGTCCATCGTACGGAAGTCATGGAGGACGTACCAGCCGTCTAATGTAATAGCTGCTTCATTCATTTATCAAACACTCCTTTAATCTGAATCTCACAGAATCAGTTTATCATAACCGCAGGCCGAGTTCCTGCAAAAGAAGTGGCTGTCACCAATTTGACAAGGGCGCGGCGGGTTTTCAGTGGCCGCCATCTCGGGTACACTTAGGGGAGCGATTGTGATGAAAGAGGAGATAGCAAGATGGAAACATTTATGGAAGAAACAAAATGGCGCTTTTGGGATCAGTCCTTGAGCGCAAGAAACCGTTCCGCGCTGGAGTCGTTCGCGGCGGACGACCTTTTATGCGAACTTGTCGGGGCGGGGAAAAGCCCGTCTGCAATCCGTACGTGGGTGCATGACGACACGGTTGTGCTGGGCATCCAGGACCACCGGCTGCCGCATATCGAAGCGGGAATGAAATACTTGGAAGAGCGCGGTTACCAACCCATCGTGCGGAATTCAGGAGGGCTCGCCGTCGTCTTGGACGCGGGAGTGCTGAACATTTCGCTCGTGCTGTCCGAAAAAGACAACGCAATCGACATTCCAGCGGGCTATGACATGATGGTCGACTTGGTGCGGGCCTTATTCCCTGAAGCGGTGATTGAAGCATATGAAATTGTCGGCTCGTATTGCCCAGGTTCGTATGACTTGAGCATCGGCGGGCGCAAATTCGCCGGGATTTCCCAGCGCCGCATCCGTCGCGGCATCGCGGTCCAGGTGTATTTGTGCATCGAAGGATCGGGTGCTGAGCGGGCGGAGTTGATCCGCGGATTCTACGAGGCAGGATTGCAGGGGGAAAAGACGAAAGCGGTTTATCCGGATATCAATCCGGCCGTGATGGCGTCGCTTAGCGAGCTGCTCGGCAAACCTTTGACGGTGCAGGAAGTCGTGCTCGATCTTCATGGCTTGCTCGGCTTGCCGGCACTCCAGCCGCTGATGCCCGAAGAGACGGAGCTTTACGGATTTTACTTGCACCGTGTCGTTGAACGCAACCGGAAAATGCTGCAGCCGGACCTTGAGTAACTTAGGCCGGCTGGTGTAAAATAACAATCACGCAAAAAAATGGAGGTGCGGGCGTGGGCTACGCAAATCAGAAATTAGCGGAAGAAAAAGTATTCAAAGATCCGGTTCACAGGTACATATATGTTCGCGACCAAGTTATTTGGGACTTGATCAATTCGCGGGAATTCCAGCGCTTGCGGCGCATCAAGCAGCTCGGCACCTCTTATCTGGTGTTTCACGGAGCCGAACATAGCCGCTTCAGCCATTCGCTCGGCGTCTATGAGATTGTCCGCCGGATTTCAGACGACATGTTCCACGGGCGGCCTGAATGGGATGAAAGCGAGCGGCTCGTCGTGCTATGCGCTGCGCTGCTCCATGATCTTGGCCACGGCCCGTTTTCCCATTCATTTGAAAAAGTGTTCAATGTCGACCACGAGAAATTCACCCGTGAAATTCTGCTCGGCGACACGGAAGTCCATCAGATTCTTATGAAAGTCGGCGCTGATTTTCCAAAGAAAGTCGCGGAAGTCATCGCCAAGACTTATTCCAATAAACAAGTAGTGTCGCTGATCTCCAGCCAGATCGACGCCGATCGCATGGATTACCTGCAGCGCGACGCTTATTATACCGGCGTTTCGTACGGCCATTTCGACATGGAAAGGATACTTCGTGTCATGCGCCCGCTCGAAGACCAAGTGGTCATCAAGGCAAGCGGCATGCATGCGGTCGAAGATTACATCATGAGCCGCTACCAGATGTATTGGCAAGTGTATTTCCATCCGGTGGCCCGCAGCGCGGAAGTCATTTTGCGGAAAATCTTGCAGCGCGCCAAAGAATTGCATGACAGCGGCTATGAATTTGCGCAGCCGCCGACCCATTTCGAAGCATTCTTCGACAAGTCGTTCACATTGAAAGATTATTTGGCGCTCGATGAAGGCGTCTTGATGACGTATTTCCAATTATGGATGACTGAACGCGATCCGATTCTGTCGGACATGAGCGACCGTTTCGTCAACCGCCGGCTTTTCCAATACGTCGATTTCGATCCGGGCAAAGATTACCGGAAGCTTGGCGAACTCGCCAGCCTGTTCAAAAAAGCGGGCATCGATCCCGATTATTACTTGGTCGATGACTCTACGTCAGACTTGCCATACGATTTCTACCGTCCCGGCGAAGAAGGCGAGCGCTTGCCGATCCACCTCTTGATGCCGAACGGTGACATCAAGGAATTGTCGCGCCTGTCCCAGATCGTTGAGGCGATCTCCGGTAAACGGCGGACCGACTATAAATTATATTTCCCTGCCGAATTGCTTGTCGACGGCAAGAAAAAAGCCATCAAGCAGCAAATCGTGGAAATGCTTAAAGAAGGAGGGGTATAGTTGCTCCAGGAACATGCGAAAATCGTGGATTTCATTGCCACTGCGGAAGGGATCACCGGACGCAAAAAAATGCAGAAAATGATTTATATCTTAAAGAAGCTGGGTGTGCCATTCCAGGAAAAATACGAATTCCATATTTATGGACCGTATTCCGAAGAACTGACAGCCCGTGTAGAGGAATTATGCGATATGGGGTTTTTGTCGGAGGAACTCGAAGACAAAGGCTCATACGTTCAATATAAGTACACAGTGACGCAAGAAGGCAATGATTTCCGCGACACGCTGAAAGAGTCGATTCTGGATTCGCCGGAAGTCGCCGGCAAACTGAACGGCAAAAGCAGCCGCTTTCTTGAACTCACCGCAACGCTATTGTATTTTGATCACATGGAGCGCGAAGAACAGGTTGAAAAGCTCCACGTCGTCAAAGCGAAACTGAATTTCACGCCGGATGAAGTAGAAGAAGCTTATGGGTTTATAGAGGAATTACGGCAATAAATTAATGAATTATACTTGAATGTTAAAGCTTTTATATATGCCGATATTCCGCAAAATAGCCCCGCTTTCCTGCGGGAGTTGGAGCTATTTTGCTTCATATCTGGAAACGGTATGAAAATGCAGATATTGTATCTTTAAAGCTCTTCGACTAAAGAAATGAATCGTTATTAAAATTCACCTTTGAATGAAGCGCAAGGCGGCGAACAAGTGGGGCAAAAGGATTTTGCCCCACTTGTTTGCGACGAAGCGCATAGCGCTGCAGGAGCAACGGTTTTCGCAGCGAGGGAAGCGGCTGAAGCCGTCATAGCTGTCAACTTAAGAAATAAATCAAAACCCTTTCGGCAACTTTTTGTGGCCAAAAGGGTTTTGATTTGGATGACAGTGGAAATGGATA
>DATISS010000186.1:0-12371 GCA_035468565.1 Planococcus sp. (in: firmicutes) | reverse complement strand
CTCAATACTGCTGGCGTATCGCCGTCCGAAGACGCACGATTCGCTTTGATCTGCGTAATGCTGATCAGTAAGTTTTGCGCGGGCCGTTTTGCGCGGCCGTTGCTGTTTGTTGACGTTTTGCTGTTCAGTTTTCAAGGTTCATGTTTGTGTCCGTCCTGTAAAAGCAACTTCTCTAATTTACCATTGACGTTTAGAAGAGTCAAGCGTTTTTCGCATTTTTTATTATTGCGAAAAACTGTTTCTCTCTTAGCGACGTGTATTATCATAATACGATTACTATCGCCGTGTCAACGATAAAAGCAAAGAAACTTCGATTTTTTTAAAAGAGAAAGTTATTCGAAAATTCTCAAGCACCCACCCCTTCTCCTTTAACAGATAAAAGCCGGCCCTTTCGGCGAAAGGCCGGCTCCTATCTGAGCTGTTCCGATTCATTTCTCTACATAATAGTAGCGATGAAAGATGCCTTCGCTTTTGGTGTTGACGCTTTTTACAGAAATCAAATCCTTGTCGACGAGATATTCAATGAACACCTCGAGGTTCGAAGAATAATTCCTGAGCTCTTCCTGCTCATGAAGCTCTTGGATCGTCCACTGCTCTTTTTGCTCCATCACTTCACGGATGTGGCGCGCACCATCTTTCGTTCGTGAATGAATAAGAAATTCGCTTGCAAGGAATAAAAGCTCCAGCCTTTTTTCCAACGGCTCATCGCTCATCACCAATTCTTCATAGAGTTTGTAGATCGCCGGCTCCATCTGTTTGACTTGGGTCCAGACAGTCACTTCCGGCGGTAATCCGTTTTCCAACACCGCCAGCCTTGCGAGATGATGCAGAGATTCTACTATATGATGATACGCATCCAAATAGTTTTTACCTTCGAAAAAGACTTTACCTTCCTGATAACGGCGGATCAGCTTCGCGAACTCCATCCCCATCTTTATCTTACGCCCGTAGAAAGGATAATCCTTCAACTCAGTTTTTAGCTTTTCCATAAATTCATTGCGGTCATAGATGATCCGCCCATGGAATAGCCAATCAACAATCTTCCGATTAGTTCCGAGCAGCAGCCATTTTTTCAGCTGCTTTTCTGTCACGATGTGCATCGCCGCTTTTTTATCTAAATACGTATAATGCTTCGTATAAACTGACGTCTCGTTTTCCTTGGTGATGATGAGCAGGATCGAATCGAATGTATCGGTGATTGGGCTCACCTTTTCCCGCTTTTCAACGAGTATGACGCCAAGTGTACTTTCCTGGCTGGCCCGCTCCTGATAGATCGGTCTTAGAATTTGTTCCATCTGTTTCCACTCCTTGCATGGCTATCTGCATTCTTTATTTCGACATATTTATTCCCTATTCCTGCATCGATTAACCATTATCACTTTTTCCCTTTCAATATGATATAGTATGATGGATGCAAGGAGGAAAGAATTTATGAAACCTTATAAAAATAAAATCAATCGTATCCGAACGTTTGCTTTGGCACTTATCTTCATCGGAATCGTTATTATGTATGCCGGCATCTACTTCAAAGACTATCCAGTCGTCATGGTCATTTTCATGCTGCTCGGATTGCTCGCCATTATCGGAAGCACAGCCACCTATGCGTGGATCGGCTTGCTGTCGATGAAGACCGTCCCCGTGCAATGCCCGAATTGCGGCCGCCATACGAAAATGCTTGGACGCGTGGACATGTGCATGCATTGCCGCGAGCCGCTGACGATGGATCCGGACCTTGAAGGCAAAGAGTTCGACGTCGATTACAATAAAAAGAATAGCTGAATTTGATTTCACCAAATAAAATCCGCCGCAGATTTTCATCTGCGGCGGATTTTTAGTTTATCTTAAAAAAAATCAAATATAAAAACGAGCATGAATTTCATGCTCGTTTCTTATTGGGCTTGCGCAGACTTCGTGCTGCATTGCTGACATGTCCCGTAGATTTCAAGGCGATGGTAGTCGACTTGGAATCCGGTGACGTGCGAAGCAAGATGCTCCACTTCATCCAGGCCAGGATAATGGAAATCGACAATCTTTCCGCAATCGTTGCAGATTACGTGGTAATGGTCGTTGGTCACAAAATCAAATCGGCTGGAAGAATCCCCGTATGTCAGCTCTTTAACAAGTCCCGCGCTTTTAAAGACGCGTAAATTATTATATACAGTTGCTACACTCATATTTGGAAAAGTTTTTTCTAACGCTCGATAAATATCATCCGCTGTCGGGTGCGTCGTAGAATGAATCATAAACTCCAAAATCGCATGCCGTTGCGGAGTGATTCGGACACCTGTGGACTTTAAAGTCTCTAGCGCGTCTTTTAAATGGACTTCAGACATCGCTGTGCACCTCACTTCATAGATTCTTACATTATAATCGTTATAATTAGTGTACCTAAGAAGAAGGGCGAATGTCAAGAAATCACTATATTAGAGGGCTTTGACGGAAGTTGCTGCCTTTAAGACTGATGAAGGTCCTTCTCTTTTCTGCCCAACCGCATGTTAATCAATCTGGCAGCCACGAATAGAAAATCGGACAAGCGGTTCAAATAAGCCAATACGTTCGGAGACACTTCATCTCCGATTGAAATCACTGACCGCTCCGCCCGTCTTGCAACCGTACGGGCTACGTGCAGGCCTGCTCCAGCGGGATGCCCCCCGGGAAGGATAAAATTGGACAACTGCGGCACTTCCTCATCAAAACGATCGATCCATCTCTCCAATTTCTCGATATCCTCTTGTGTCAGCTTCCATTTTACTTCTTTCCCTTTAGGCGTCGCCAACTCAGCCCCTACATGGAACAAAGTCGTTTGGATTTCGTGAAAGACGGCATCCAGTTCATCTTTTTCCTGAAAAAATTCGGTTGCCATATGGCTGACAGCCAAGCCGATGGCCGAATTGGTTTCATCACAGGTGCCGTATGCTTCTACTAATGGATCATTTTTTGCTACACGCGTTCCGTATACAAGCGATGTGGTCCCTTTATCGCCTGTCTTTGTATAGATTTTCACGTTAATACCCCTTTTCCATGCTGACGAGATTTGTCGGTTCGTTATCTCTCGCAAGCCACTTTTTCAAATTCGGTACAAAAACTTGGAGTGCGCGTTCCACATATTTGCCGGAATGGCTGGACGCATGCGGAGAAATTACAATATTTGTCATCCCCCAATACGGATGGCCTTGTGGCAGCGGCTCCTCGGCAAAGACATCAAGCACAGCCATGCCGATCTCACCTGTTTCCAATGCTGCGATCAACGTTTCGTCTGTAAATAAATCCCCTCGGCCAAAATTCATGAAAATGGCATCATTTTTCATTGCCTCGAAATGTTCTTTTCTTAGCATATTCCGGGTTTCTTCCGTACTTGGAAGCACAGAAATGACAATATCAGCTTTCGGCAGCCCTTCGAGAATTCCCTTGAATGCTACCATTTCTTCCATATATTCAGCGGCTTTCCCAGTCCGGTTGCAGCCGATCGTTTGAACGCCGAAAGCCTGCAGCAAGCGACCGATTTCTGAACCGATGGCACCTGGACCGAGAATCAGCGCTGTAGAGCCGCGCAATTCAGATGAACCGGTTTTGCGGTTCCATTCGCCTTTATGCTGGCTCTCGTATATAAAAGGCAAAGAACGTTTTAATGCCAGGATATGCGCTAAGACCGACTCCGCCATAGGAGTTTTATGGATCCCTTTGACATTGGAGACGGTAATGCCGCGCTCCGCTATCGCCTCATGCGGCATTTTTTCAATGCCTGCACTGGCTACCATGATCCATTCCAAATTGTGCGCCGCCTCAATGTCTTCAGTACATAAATCTTCTCCGTATGTCACCAGGACTTGCGCGGCCGGCAGATGAGTCTTGTCCTTATACGTAAAATGGAACTGGACTTCCGGAAATTCTTTCCGCAGCTGTTGCTGTTGGTGTTCTTTAGGCAAAAATGTGAATAGGACTTCCATATTCGCTCTCCCCTTTTATTGATTCGTAACCGTCTTGATGGTTTCCAGCACTTCCTGGATATGGCCTGGCACTTTCACTTTCCGCCATTCCTTGATGACGGTGCCCGTCGGATCGATCAGGAATGTCGAGCGTTCAATGCCCATGAATTCCTTGCCGTACATTTTCTTCTCCACCCATACCCCGTATGCTTCTGAAATCTTATGGTCTTCATCAACAAGCAACGAAAACGGCAGGCCATGTTTTTCAATGAACTTCGTGTGCTGCTTTTCAGTATCAGCGCTGACCCCTAAAATGACTGCATTCAATTCGGAAAAGTCTTTTTCCGCATCCCGGAAATCACAAGCTTGCGTTGTGCAGCCAGGTGTCATATCTTTTGGATAAAAATACAGGACCACATATTTCTTGCCTGCAAAATCCGCCATTGACACAGTTTCCCCCGCTTCGTTTTTCAATGAGAAATCAGGTGCTACCATTCCTTCTGACACTGTCATTTCCATCACTCCTTTTCATACTTCTATCGTACCGGACCAGCGATGCACTTTCAATTTCTTTGGCGTTTAGCACCGATATTGTCTACAATAAGTAAGAGATTAAACTGGGAGGCAATCATTTATGAACTATTCTACATCCGAAGAACTTCATGCAGAAGCGCTCCAACACATCGTCGGCGGCGTCAACAGCCCATCACGATCGTATAAAGCGGTCGGCGGCGGTTCACCAGTCGTCATGGAACGGGCAAAAGGCGCTTACTTCTGGGACGTCGACGGCAATAAATACATCGATTATCTGGCGGCATACGGCCCAATCATCACCGGGCATGCCCATCCACATATTACAAAAGCGATCAGCCATGCCGCTGAAACCGGCCTCCTTTACGGAACGCCGACACGCCACGAAATCAAGTTCGCCAAAATGCTGAAAGAAGCGATGCCGAAAATGGACAAAGTCCGTTTCGTCAATAGCGGCACTGAAGCTGTGATGACGACGATTCGCGTATCGCGCGCCTACACTGGACGCACGAAAGTCATGAAATTCGCCGGCTGTTACCACGGCCATTCTGATCTGGTGCTGGTCGCCGCGGGGTCAGGCCCAGCGACATTGGGCATCCCTGATTCGGCGGGCGTTCCTAAGACCATCGCAGAAGAAGTCATAACGGTCCCATTCAACGATCCGGCTGCTTTTTCTGAAGCGATGGATCAATGGGGCGATGAACTCGCTTGTATCCTTGTAGAGCCGATCGTCGGCAATTTCGGCATTGTTGAACCGCGCCCCGGCTTTCTCGAAGAAGTCCACCGCATCGCTGCGGAAAAAGAAGCTTTGGTCGTCTATGACGAAGTCATTACAGCATTCCGTTTCCATTATGGCGGTGCACAGGACTTGTCTGGCTTAACCCCTGATTTGACAGCACTCGGCAAAATCATCGGCGGCGGTCTGCCGATCGGTGCATACGGCGGAAAAAAAGAAATCATGGAAACTGTTGCGCCACTCGGCCCTGCCTATCAAGCTGGTACCATGGCCGGAAACCCGGCTTCCATCCAAGCAGGCATCGCGTGCCTCGAAGTTCTCCAAAAAGATGGAGTCTATGAAAAGATGGACGAACTCGGTGCCATACTGGAAAAAGGAATTTTGGCCGCGGCTGAAGAATTCGGCGTGACGATTACGATCAATCGCTTAAAAGGCGCTTTGACCATCTATTTCACCGATCAGCGAGTCGAAAACTATAAACAAGCAGAAGCGACAGACGGGGAAATTTTTGCCCGATTCTTTAAGCTGATGCTTGAACAAGGCATCAACCTTGCACCGTCCAAATACGAAGCGTGGTTTTTAACCACTGCACACACACTTGAAGATGTTGAAACTTCTCTAACAGCGGTGCGCGAAGCATTCCGACAGCTTTAAGGCATTGAAAAAATACAGAGGAAAGGAGATCAAAAGCCCATGAAATTAGGTGCACGCATATTTAAAACTGGAATCGCCATTTCGTTCGCCTTGTTTTTAGCGAATTCATTGGATCTCCCTTCCCCTGTCTTTGCGGGAATTGCGGCGATTTTTGCGATTCAGCCGTCCATTTACCGTTCTTACCTGACTGTGCTGGACCAAATTTACGGCAATTTGATTGGCGCCGTTATTGCAGTGATCTTCGTTTTGACCCTCGGTTCCAACTACTTGACCATCGGGCTTGCGGCGGTGCTCGCGATTGTCATCATACTCAAGCTGAAACTCGAGAGCACCGTGCCGCTGACCTTGGTAACGATCATTGCGATTATGGAATCGCATGATCCTAACTTTCTGTCTTTTGCCTCGTTGCGGTTCGGAACCGTCTTGCTCGGAATTTTGGCGTCATTCAGTGTCAACTTGATTTTCCTGCCGCCGAAATATGAAACCCGGCTCTTCACCTCCATCCATGAAGTCAGCGAGGAAGTCATCCGCTGGATCCGCGTATCCATCCGCCATGCCACCGCCCATACATCTTTGAAAGAGGATATTGAGCGCCTCAGCAATAAATTGGATAAGGTGGATCAATGGTATTCATTTTACAAAGATGAACGGAGTTATACGAAAAAACAGCAGTACACGAAAGCGCGGAAACTGGTGCTTTACCGCCAGATGATCGCCACTTCTAAGAAAAGCCTGGAAGTTCTGAAGCGGCTGCACCGTTTTGAAAACGAATTGACCGATCTGCCGGAACATTTCCACGTGATGGTGCAGGACCGGTTGGAAACCCTGGCGAGCTACCACGAGCAGCTTTACATGAAGTATGTCGGAAAACTGCGCCCTGACCATAGCGAGACTTCCGGAGTCGATGCTGCAGAGAAAAGACAGGCAATGATGGCTGTTTTCGTAAAGGAAATCAACATCGCCCACGAACAGGAAGGCAACGAATTTGCCATTTACCATCTTATGCACGTCTTGTCAGCCATTGTCGACTACGAAGAACAGCTGGAGCATTTGGACTTGCTGATCATTGCTTACCACCATTACCATTCGGATGAAATTGCCTCTGAAATTGAAAAATCCATATAAAAAAGTGCCGGACAAAATTGTCCGGCACTTTTTATTATGACTTCATGCGGGGATCAAGTGCGTCCCGCAGGCCATCGCCCATCAAATTGAAGCCGAGCACTGTCAGCATGATGGCGATCCCTGGGAAAATCATGGTCCACGGCGCATTGGTCAGATAAGACCGCGAATCCGCCAACATTTTGCCCCATTCAGGTGACGGCGCCTGCGCTCCAAGCCCAAGAAATCCGAGAGCGGCCGCTTCGATGATTGCTGTTGCAATCGCCAATGTACCCTGCACAATAACAGGTGCCATAGAATTTGGCAATATGTGGGAAAATAAAATTCGATTATCTTTCATGCCGATCGCTTTCGCCGACATGATGTATTCATCTTCTTTGATACTCAGCACTTTTGAACGGATCAAGCGCCCGAAGTTCGGCACGTTGATGATGGCAATCGCGATCAATGCGTTCCGGAGCGACGGCCCAAGAACTGCGACAACCGCAATCGCCAACAAGATACTCGGGAAAGCGAGCATGATATCAAAAATCCGGGAAATGATCGTATCCACCCATTTGCCGTAATAGCCAGCCAGGATGCCCAAGATGCTGCCGACAACTACTGAAGCGATTACCGCTAAAAAGCCGACCCAAAGTGAGATTCTGGCACCGTATACGATCCGCGATAAAATATCCCGGCCGAAGTCGTCCGTTCCCATCCAATTAGCAGAAGAAGGGGGCAAGAGGCGCTGCGACAGGTTTTGTTCATTGATTCCCTGAGGCGTGAAAAGCGGTCCGAAAATCGCGAGCAGGATGAAGAAAATGACAATTCCCATACCGACTACCGCAACCTTGCTTTTTCGGAATCCGCGCCATGCTTCTTTCCAGGGGCCGGCGACTTTTTCCATTTTGACTTCTTTATTGTTTGTAACTGCATCAGCCATTTTTTGCTTCCCCCCTTCTAATCATATTTAATGCGCGGATCGACTAAGCTATAAATCAGATCGACAAACAAGTTGATCATGACGAAGATGAACGCCACGATTAGAATACCGGATTGAATGACCGGATAATCACGGAAACCGATCGCTTCATAGATATAGCGCCCGATTCCCGGCCAGCCGAAAATCGTTTCAGTCAAAATGGCGCCGCCTAACAGCAAGCCCATTTGAAGTCCGATGATCGTCAAAACCGGAATGATGGCGTTTTTCAATGCGTGCTTGTAGACAACCCAAAACATTTTCAATCCTTTGGCGCGCGCAGTCCGGACGTAATCCGAACGCATCACTTCAAGCATGCTCGACCGCGTCATGCGGGCGATGATCGCCATCGGAATTGTTGCCAGCGCAGTTCCCGGGAGCACCAAATGCTTCAATACGGTCGACAGCTGGTCGAATTGTCCGGTGATGATCGTGTCAATGACGTAAAAATTGGTGATGACCTCGACTGGGTCCCGCACGTTCTCTCGCCCTGTTGTCGGCAAAATGCCCAGTTCAATCGAAAAGATCCACTGGTTCATTAAACCAAGCCAGAAAATCGGCATTGATACGCCGATCAATGCAATGATCATCGCTAAATAATCGAACCATGAATTCTGGAACCAGGCGGAGATGATGCCCGCGTTGATGCCGATGATCACGGCTATGACGATGGCGAATACAGACAACTCGATTGTCGCTGCCAAATACGGCCATATTTCATCAGTCACTGGTGTCCGCGTACGGAGGGATTGCCCTAAATCACCGGTAATCAGCCCTTTCAGGTAATCAAAATATTGGATATACCAAGGGTTATCCAACCCTAACGTGGTCCTCAATGCTTTGATTGCCTCTTCCGAAGCCTGCTGGCCCAAGATGACCTGTGCCGGATCTCCGGGAATTGCGCGGATGATCAAAAATACAATAAAAGTCATTCCGAGCAATACCGGAATCAATTGAAACAGCCTTCTTCCAATATAGTGAAGCATTTTCTTCACCTCTCCATCTCTTGCGTTATGTATCCAATAAGGAAAAAAAGAGGAGAAATCATGATGACCTCTCCTCTTTGAATGCCTACTCTAAATCTACAGATGCCAGTTTATCAGAGCCAGTTGGATGGGCCTTGAAGTTCACTACGTTCTTGCCGCCAGCTAACAGCGGTGTAGAGTGCGCAAGTGGAACCCAAGGAGCGTCTGCATGGATGATTTCCTGTGCCTGTTTGTAAAGGTCGTTACGTACTGTTTCGTCAACTTCAGTTTGTGCTTTGATCAATAGATCATGCAATTCCTGGTTTTTGTAGTACGTGTAGTTGTTTGAACCGATATTGTCTTGATCAAGCAACACATATAGGAAGTTATCGGCATCGCCGTTATCGCCTGTCCAACCTAATAAGAAAGCGTCCGCTTCCCCGTTTGCAGCTTTTTCAAGGTATGTTGCCCATTCAAACGATACGATTTTCGCTGTAACACCGACGTCAGCCAAGTTTTTCTGAATCGCTTCAGCTACTTTTTGGCCATCTGGCATATACGGGCGTGGTACAGGCATTGCGTATAGCTCCATTTCGAATCCGTCCGGAAGCCCTGCTTCAGCCAATAATTGTTTTGCTTTTTCAGGATCATATTCATATCCTTCAATATCATCGTTGTAGCCGTTGATTACTGGAGGCATCGGATTTTTCGCAACTTCTCCGCGTCCTTCGAAGAAAGCATCCACGATAGCTTGCTTGTCAATGGCATGGTTCATGGCCTGACGCACTTTTGGATCATCGAAAGGCTCACGTGTAGTCGTCAAACCAAGGTAACCAACATTCATAGATGGTCTTTCGAACAATTGAAGATCTGCATTGCCTTCGATTGTTTTGCCGTCCGAAGGTGTAATTCCGTCAGCCAAATCAATTTCACCAGACAATAATGCGTTCAAACGTGCCGAGTTATCAGGAATCGAACGGAAAATGACTTGATCCAATTTCGGTTCGCCTTCTACCCAATAATCGGCGTTCTTTTCAAGTGTGATCGAATCGTTGCGTTTCCATTCAACAAATTTGAAAGGACCGGTTCCGACAGGCTCATCACCGAATTTGTCGCCAGCGGCTTCAAAAGCGGTTGGTGAAGCGATGCCGAAAGAGCTCATTGCCAAGTTTTTCAAGAATGGCGCCTGTGGGCGTTTCAACTTGAACTCAACTTCGTAATCGCCAGTAGCTGTCACTGACTCGATTACATGGCCTTCGTCAGCAGCAAATCCGCCGAACATTGAACCATAATACGGGAATGTGTCAGCGTCTCCGCCAGCCCAACGTTCAAAGTTTTGTACGACTGCTTCAGCGTTGAAATCCGTATCATCATGGAACTTAACGCCTTCTTCAAGTGTGAATGTATACGTCAACCCGTCTTCAGAAGCGGCCCATTCAGTAGCTAGGCCAGGATTTATTTCTGTATCCTGCTCACCGAAGTTCACCAACGTATCAACAATGTTTTTTGTTACTTTATACGATTCTCCGTCTGTCACGGCAATAGGATCTAACGACACTGAGTCTCCTCCGCGCCCAAAGATCAATACTTTAGGTTCCCCAGAATCCCCCGAGTCCCCACTGTCTCCTCCGGTATCATCCGAAGATTCATTGGAACTGCAGCCGAACAACGCTGTCGATACCAATAAAAGCATCAGAAACGCCAGTGATAAGAACTTTTTCTTTCCCAAATTGACCCCTCCATTTGTGTTATTTATTATCATTGCGGCCTGCTTTGCTCATAGAGGTGACAGGCTACAGAATGACCTTTTTCAACTTCCGCGAAAATCGGTACGGTGGTTTCGCAAATATCCATCTTGAACGGACAGCGCGTATGGAAACGGCAGCCGCTCGGCGGATTGGCCGGATTCGGCACATCGCCTTTGATGATGATTTCTTCGCGGACAAAATCCGGATCCGGCACGGGTACCGCCCCAAGCAATGCCTGGGTATACGGATGCAGCGGCTTTTCGTAAAGCGCTTCGGTATCCGCCAGTTCCGCCATCTGCCCAAGGTACATGACGCCAACTCGGTCGCTGATATGGCGGACAACTCCTAGATCGTGGGCGATGAAAATATAAGTCAGTTTCAATTCTTTCTGCAGATCCTGCATCAAGTTTAATACCTGCGCCTGGATCGATACATCAAGAGCCGAAACGGGCTCGTCTGCGATAATCAATTTCGGATTCGTCATTAAAGCGCGCGCAATTCCGATGCGCTGGCGCTGCCCGCCACTGAATTGGTGCGGATAGCGTTTCGCATGGTAGCTGCTGAGCCCGACGATTTCCAGGAATTCATGGACTTTCCTTTTGCGTTCTTTCGGGTCACCGATATTGTGGACATTCAACGGTTCCATGAGAATCTTTTCAATTGTATGCCGCGGATTCAAGGACGCATAAGGGTCCTGAAAAACCATCTGGATATCGCGGCGCATTTTTCGCATATCGGCGTTCGAGATGCTGGTCAATTCTTTGCCGTCAAAAAACACTTTGCCTTCTGTCGGCTCTAGCAGACGCATCAGCATGCGCCCTGTTGTGGACTTGCCGCAGCCAGATTCGCCTACGATACCAAGTGTTTCCCCTTCATTAACCGTGAAAGATACATCATCCACGGCTTTTACGTAGTTCTTCACTTGGCCGAGAATACCGGATTTGATCGGAAAATATTTCTTCAGCCCCTCAACTTTCAACAACGGCTCTGTCATGTGGCTGCACCTCCTTCGGATCGAATAGGAAGCAGCGGGTCTGGTGGTCTTCCGCTGTAGGATAAAGCGGCGGGCTTTCGGAAATGCACCGATCAAACGCGAATTCGCAACGCGCCGCAAATCTGCAGCCTGTCTTGATGGTTCCCGGTTTCGGGACATTTCCTGGAATCGAATACAGCCGCTCTTTCTTGAAGCGCATGTCTGGAACCGATTCCAACAATCCGCGCGTATATGGATGCTGCGGATCTTTGAAAATCGTGCGCACCGGGCCTTCTTCCACCACTTTGCCAGCATACATGACGATGACTCGTTCGCATGTTTCAGCTACGACGCCCAAATCATGGGTGATCAATAGCACAGCCGTGTCCAGCCGTTCATTCAAGTTTTTGATGAGCTTCAGGATCTGCGCCTGGATTGTTACATCCAGCGCGGTCGTTGGCTCATCCGCAATCAGAACTTTCGGGTCGCACAGCAAGGCCATTGCAATCATTACCCGTTGGCGCATCCCCCCTGAAAGCTGGTGGGGATAATCCTTCATCAGCCCTTCTGCCCGAGGCAGTCCGACCAGCTTCATCATTTCTACCGCACGGTCATTGATCTGTTTTTTCGACCAGTCCCGTTTGTGGATTTTTACCGCTTCGCGCAATTGGTCGCCAATTGTAAATAATGGATTCAGCGACGTCATTGGCTCCTGGAAAATCATCGCGATGTCATTACCGCGAATCTGACGCATC
>DATISS010000185.1:0-3851 GCA_035468565.1 Planococcus sp. (in: firmicutes) | reverse complement strand
GGTCGAGTATTATCGCTTGGTCGGCATCATCTTTTTGACGCTTGGCGCCTTGTTTGTCTTTTACATCTCAGAAAAATTCGTTACGCTATTCGGCAAAAACATCACCGGCAAACTGAAATACCTAGCAGTTTATTCTTTCGGCTATTATTTGGTGCATCCATTGGTGCTGTATTATGTGATGCTGCTGTTCCCGACAAAAGGGACCGGGCTATCCTGGCACATCATGATCGCTTTCCAATATGCACTGACAGTCGTCGTCTGTTACTTTTTCATCTGGGCATTCCACCGCTTCGTCCCGTTTGCCAGTCTGTTATTCGGCAAGCTGCCGAAAGATGCACCGCTTTTCTGGAAAGTCAACGAGCCAAAAAGAGAAGTGGATGGCCCTAAAAAGGCAGAAGCTCCGAATTTATAAATTCTGGCATAACAAAAAAAGAGCTGTCCGGAAAGCCATCATCATGGCCTTCCGGGCAGCTCTTTTCGTCATTGCGGCTGTTATTCTGTTTTGGAGAGGACTTTCGGCATCAAGCGGTCCATCAGATGGTTTTTGCCGGTGAACCACTGGCTCCATTTGTGCAAATACAATAGCGCGCCGACGCCGATGCATATGCCGACGGTGAACAATAGCAGGGAGCCTGTATACAGCAGAAAGCTATCATTAAAGACATTGATGATGCGGCTCAAGCCTAAAATGAAGGTCATATGCGCCAAGTAGATGAAAAATGAAAAGCTGCTGACGATTTCGAGCAGCGGCTGCGGCCTTTTGAGCCTTTGGAACACAACGACCAGCAGGAAGAACACCGCGATTGTGTAGAAGAACATATCGTAGCGGTCGCTTGAAACGACGGTGTAGCCGACTTCTTTGACGTTGTAGAAGATCCAGGCGAAACCTAATGCGGCAAATGCCGCCAAGCCGAACTTCCATTTATTCGCAAACGCCGCCAATTGCTCGTAATAGACGCCGATATAGAATCCGGCGACGAAATAACTGAACCAAGCAAAAATATGTGTGCGGTACCAAAGCGGATACTCGGCAAAGATGAACTGCCGGTACGCTTCCACGTTCTCGATCGCGTAAAGGTGCGAAAATGATACTAGGAATGCTGCTGTGACGGCCACCCAAGGATTTATTTTTCGCAAGGGGCGGTTCAGGAAATAATACAGCACGTAAAACTGGAAGATGACCAGGATGAAGAATCCGTGCCATTCGCCGAGGCCGACGATGTTCCACGCAATTTCGAGAAACGTCGATTCGCTCTTCAGCGAGTGGAGATAAGCCGAGAACAATCCGATCAATGCGTACGGAACGAATATATATTTGAATCGCGTCCACAAGAAGTTTTTCGGCAGCTTGTCCGGATAGCTCCGGGCGAGCAGCGTAATGGAAATCAAGATGAAAATCGGCGTTGCGAACAAGAACATGTAGCGAATGATCAGAAATGGCGTCGTGTCGAGAAAGTCAGCGCCCGAGAATTTCTGGTAATTGGTGATGACGTGGTTATAGACGACGCTGAGACAGGCGATGGCCCGGATCATGTCGATTTCGGTTAACTTTTTCATAAGGTACTCACTTCGAAAACTCCGTTTCTTTTTGCATAACTTTATCTATTATACAGAAGTTAAAAAGAATTGTCTTCGATTCCAGACGAATTTCCCTGTTTTGTCTGGATAGGACTAGGGAATGGGTAAGGAAAAGCTTGCTTGGAAATGGGGAGTCGGGATGAAAGAGCGCTACGAGTATATGGACTGGCTGCGGGCGATAGCAATCATCACAGTTGTCGGCATCCATGTGCTGTCGAAGGTCATCAACGAGGAAGCGCCGGAAGCTTGGGAATGGAAGCTCGCGAATGCGCTCGATTCGGCGCTGCGCTGGTGCGTCCCGGTATTTTTCATGTTGAGCGGTGCGCTGCTCCTGACGCGCAAACCCGATGAGCCGGTCTGGCAGTTCCTGAAAAAACGGCTTGCGAAAGCCTTTATCCCGCTGGTCTTTTGGAGCGGCGTCTATCTGCTGTACCGCATCCTGGAACAAGGCCGCAGCTACACGATAGGCGAAGCATTGACTTTGTTCCTCACCGACGACATCTATTACCACCTGTGGTTCCTCTACACGATCATCGGCCTTTACCTGATGGCACCGTTCCTGCGCATCCTGGTCGACCGGATGAGCAAAAGGACATTCGAATATTTCCTTCTGTTCTGGATAATTTTTTCCGTGTTCATGCCGTTCGTCAATAAATTCCTCGGCTTCGACATTGCGTTCACCGCCGGCATGTTCGAACCTTATATTGGCTATTTCATGCTCGGGGCGTATCTGTTCCTGCACCCGATTCCGAAAAAGTATTTGCCGCTGCTCGGCGCAGCAGCGATTCTCGGCTATTTCGGGACCTATTTCGGCACGGGAACCTTGACCGAATACAAAGGGGAACTCGACGAATTCTTTTATGAGCATTACCGGCCGAACTCGCTCGCCATCACGTTGTTCATCTTCACGGCATTCCAGCATTTGAACCCGCGCCTGAAAGAGAACAAGGGGATCACGGCAATCAGCACCGCGACGCTCGGCATTTACGTCATCCATCCGCTCGTCCAGTTCTACCTCGACAAATACGCCGGCATCAACCCGGAGCTCGTCAATCCGGCAGTGGGGATTTTGGTTTCCTGGGCCGTGATATTCTTCGTTTCCTTCGGCATTACCCTAATACTGCAAAAATTACCCGGCACTCGGCACATCATCCCATAGAGAGAAACAATCACCATTAAAAGAAAGTCTGAAAAAACCCGCTGCATGGGCAGCGGGTTTTTTCGTTATTCCACTTTCGCCAACACCATGGCGACCGTGCCGTTCTTATTGACCACTTTCACGCTGCCGAATCCCGGCACCATATAATACTTATAGCTTTCCACGGCAAACTCCGCATTGTCCGGAACCGTGACTTCCACCGCATTCGTGAACGTCCGGTACGGCGTCTCGACCCTCACATTCACGCCCGTGATCTGGGCAGGGGGCTGGATATAACTATCCGTATTGAATTTAACCCCAGTTTTCACCGGATAAACGAGGTCGGTGTAGAATTCTGAGCGCGGGTAGCCGATGCCGTACAATTCATACGACTCCATCTCGACATAATAATCCTGCAAGCCTTTCGCATGGTCGACCGACCAGATAAAACCGAGCGGCTCGTCCATATACGATTCGACATTCTCAAACGTATGGACCTGCGTGATATTGCCGGCATACCGGTACGTATACGCTTTCGTCTTGTCGCGCAAATACGTTCCTGCCATATGCGTGTCATTCTTGAACTTCGGTTCCAGCCCGCGCGCCAGGAAAGCGGAGAACTGGCCGCGTGTGGTCGGAGCCGTCGGCCGGAACGTCCGGTCCCGGTAGCCGGCCGCAATATTCGCACCGAGCACCTGATAAATCGCATCGTGCGCTTTCATATTCACTGACACATCCGTGAACTGGGCAGGTCCGAATATCGGCGTTGCAAACACCCGCGACAGGATGATCGCCATATCGCCGCGCGTAATCGGGGCATACGGGCGGAAAGTGCCGTCACCGTAGCCGCTGATGATGCCCGGTTCCTGGGCTGCCGCGATAAAGCCGCTCGCTTTCTGGCCTTTGGTCACATCGCTGAACTTCGTTGCGCGCTGCGTACCGTCGAAGTCTTTCAACTTGCCGATCATGATTGCCGCTTCCGCGCGCGTCACAATCTTGTCAGGCTGGACCGTGCCGTCCGGATACCCTGTAATAATCTCTTTGCCGAGCAAATACGTCATCTCTTCATAAAACCCGTGGCTCGCCGGCAAGTCGGACGCCGCAAGAGCGGGGGAGGCCAACAGCCCCAACGCCA
>DATISS010000184.1:0-10924 GCA_035468565.1 Planococcus sp. (in: firmicutes) | reverse complement strand
TTCATATAATGTATGGGCTTGTAATGAAATGAGTGCATATTCATCCGCGAATTCATCTCTCGCGTCGATCATGTAGCTTTCAACCGCTCCTACTTGAATCGCTTTTTGTTTGATGAACTCCAAATCTTTTCCTTCGCCGATATCGAGGCACACTGCAACGACGTCGTAGCCTTCTGCTTTCAGCCACGGAATGGCCACCGATGTATCTAATCCTCCAGAATATGCTAATACTATTTTTTTATTCAATATGAAAACCTCCACTGTATTTTTATACAGTTTTATGTTGTGAATATACATATAATAACACGGAATATTTATAAGTGCAAGCGTATAACTCTACAAATGCACAAAAAAAAGCAGCCGCAGCTGCTCTTACTCTCCGCCGATTGTATATTCATGTGTATCAAGGTCAATTTTCACTTCAGACATCTTGCCGTTTTCCATATTGGTGAACAGGAAACCGATTTTGTTGTCGCGCACAAGCGGCTGCCCGAGCATCAGCAAACGCGGCAATTGCTCTTCTTCAATGAACGCCAGCAAAGCTTCCGACTCTTCTTTCGACTCCGAGTCATTCAAAATCGACACGACTTCAGCTTGAGCTTCCATCGGGAATCCTTCAGCAAGCGGCCCTTTGTACTCGATGTTGACTTTCATGCCGGTGCGGATATCGCTGATGACGCCGTCTTTCGACTCTTCGCCGTTTTTAAGGCGGATTGCCACGTCTTCAGGAATATCGAAATAAATGTTGTTGACGAGAATCTTGTCTGTTGTCACTTGCGTGATAAAGCCTTCTTCCGTCATGTCCTGCTGCTCCGTTGCAACTTCCTGTTCTGCCGGAGGCGCTGTTTCTTGCGCGGCAGGTTCTGCCTTATTATTATCTGAACATGCAGCCAAAAACATCAAGCCTGCAATCATTAAACCGAATTTCTTCAAAATTATCCATTCCTTTGCTAGTTGATCATCGTTGTGCCGGCATTATTAGAAAAGTCCAACAGGTTTATTTTAACCGCTCCGGTGCTCTGTTGCAATAGCAAGCAATGAAACCCTCAGGCTTTGCTGTAATAGAGAATGCCATTGTCCCCGAGCCGCTCGACGATTTGCCCTTCTTCAAGCAAGTAATCGATCTGGCCGATCGTTTCTGACAGCGTCAAGCCCAATTCCTTTTCATAGGCGTGCGGGAATAATTTTTGCGTCAGCGCATATACCGTTTCCTCTTCGTGTTCAATCATCCCAAGCACTTTCATCGCCCGCTGATGTTGCTTCTCCAGCCGCTGAGCAACCAGCTCATGGACATTGCGCACTTCTTCGCCGTGGCCGCTGTAGATGACGTCGATCGGCATTTTGAGCAGCCGCGCCAATGACGCGTTATATTGAAGCAACGATTTTGGTCGTCCTTCATCCGGATTCAAAGGCGGTTCGATGAGCGGATTGGAACTCACTTTCGCGATGACGTTGTCGCCGCCGATCATCTCGCCCGTTTCTTTGTTCCAAAACGATAAATGGCTCTGCGCATGGCCAAGTGTCTCTAACACGTCCCAACCTGGATGGCCGGGCAATGTATCGCCTTCATTGATCGCCATATCCAGCGGGCGGCTGCCCAACAGATTCAACGGCCGTTTCATCTTCTTGACCCAGAACATCAAATCGTCCGGCACGCCTTCTTCTTTCAGGCGCTCCAGATAAAAGGCATCGTGGTAATCGAAAAACGCCTGATCCCGACGCAGCCACAAGTCGTTGTACGGATGGCCATAAAGCGTTGCGTTTTTAAAGCCGTCCACCCAACCGGCATGATCGGGATGGTGATGTGTCAATACGACTTGCTCGACGTCTTCCGGTTCGACGTTCGCTCGTTTCAGCCCTGCTTTCAAAGCTTCCCAAGCTTCCGGCGTCTTTGGTCCCGCATCGATCAAGGTCAGCAAATCTCCTTTCATTAAATAGGAATTGACATCACCGACGGCAAAAGGGGTCGGAATAATAATTTTATGTAAACTCATATTTCCATCTCCTCTAAACTGAATGACTATTCATCTATCATACCTTGAAATGGCCGCTTCGTCACGCAGCGGAGCCATTTGACAAAAGACGCTGTGACCCCCTATAATTTATATACATATGTAAGCGTAGAGAAAGGCCAGTACGGAAGATGAAGGTGTCCAGAGAGTGTGCTCCCGCTGAAACGCACACCCCCGCTCCCTTCCCGAACCTGCTTTTGAGCTGCCGTGCAAAACACGGCCGTCTGTCCGCGTTAAGGATCTCGAGTAGTGCCTTATGGCAAACTTAGGTGGTACCGCGGAAACCAAGCGTTTTCGTCCTTGCAAAAACAGGGACGAGAATGCTTTTTTTTATGGAAAAGCGGAAGTGCCCGTTTAGCCCCGACAAGCGCTGGAGGCCTGGCCGGTAATGGCGCTCTTTGCCATTGCTGGACAGGCTGAAGCGACTCGAGGGGCTGGGCACTGCAGCTAGACACCACGAAAAGCGCAAGTGCCCGTTTAGCCCAACATGCATAAAACGGATTGCCGAAGCTGGATTGAGAGTTTAGTTTATTTACAATAGAAGAAAAGGAAGTGCTGAATATGAATATTGTATGTGTAGGAGCAGGTTCCATGGCGGAATCGATGATCCATGGCTGGATCAATAAACGGATTTTGAAACCGGAGGATATCGCGGTGATGAACAAGTCAGACCGTGACCGATTGGAATGCTTAAGCGATGAGTATGGCGTGAAAATCGTCCAGAAAGAGCGGCAGGAATTGCGCAATGCCGATTTCATCCTGCTTGCGATGAAACCGAAAGATGTCGCAGCCGCGCTAACGGACATCAAGGACAGCTTGACCGGCAATACGGTCATCATCTCTGTCGTTGCTGGTGTATCAATTGAAACGATCCAGAAACATGTCGGCAACTTCCCTGTCGCCCGCGCCATGCCAAACACCTCGGCGAAAGTCGGCAAGTCCGCGACCGGTGTTGCCTGGAGCAAGTATGTATCGCTCGACCAGCAGCACGACCTGCGGAATTTGCTGTCGTCGATCGGCAGTGTCACAGTAGTCGAAGAAAAACAGATTGATGCCGTAACTGCGGTTGCCGGCAGCGGACCTGCGTATATCTATTATTTTGCGGAAGCGATGACTGAAGCTGCTGTAGCTAACGGTTTATCACCTGCAGACGCGAAACGGCTCGTGCGACAGACTTTTGCCGGAGCGGCGGATATGCTACAGCATGAGGATTTCACCGTATTGCGAAAAAAAGTCACCAGCCCGAACGGCACCACAGCGGCTGGGCTTGCTGCGCTCGAGCGCAACAACTTCAAAGGAATTGTCGGCGAATGCGTGAAAGATGCGGCCGACCGTGGCCGAGCCTTAGGACGGGAATTCGAATAATCCCTTCTGGTATACTGAGAAACAGTTGGATGGAAATTGAAGGAGGCGTTATTATTGGCAAAGTTGTTTGAACCCTACACGATCAAAGACACAACGTTTAAAAATCGCATCGTCATGGCACCGATGTGCATGTATCAAAGCGATAAAGAAGACGGCAAAGTCACTGACTGGCACCGTGTGCATTACCCGACACGCGCAGTCGGCCAAGTCGGCTTGATCATCGTCGAAGCGACAGCGGTCCAGCCGCAAGGGCGCATTTCATCGCGGGACCTGGGCATCTGGGACGATAGCCATATCGATGGCCTGGCAGAAATTGTCCGCCTCATGCAGCAAAACGGAGCGAAAACCGGCATTCAACTGGCGCACGCAGGCAGAAAGGCCACCGTCGAAGGTCCGATCCAAGCACCGAGTGCCATCGCTTTCAATGACAAATACCAGACACCGGTCGAAATGACCGCAGATCAAATTAAAGAAACCGTGCAAGCGTTCAAGGACGGTGCTATCCGCGCGAAAAAAGCGGGCTTTGACGTCATCGAACTGCACGGCGCACACGGTTATTTGATCAATGAATTCCTGTCGCCGCTTTCCAATAAACGGAGCGACGAATACGGCGGTTCTTCGGAAAATCGCTACCGCATCCTGCGCGAAGTGATCGATGCGGTCAAAGAAGTATGGGACGGCCCATTATTCGTCCGCATCTCCGCACATGATTATACCGATGGCGGCATGACACCTGACCAATACGTGGAAATGACGAAATGGATGAAACAGCAAGGCGTCGACTTGGTCGATGTCAGCTCTGGCGCATTGGTGCCGGCACAAATACCGGTGTTCCCCGGCTATCAAGTGAAATTCTCCGAGACCATCAAACACGAAACGCCCATCGACACAGGCGCTGTCGGACTGATCACAAACGCGCTTCATGCAGAAGAAATTCTGCAGAACGGACGCGCGGATATGATCTTCCTGGCGCGTGAGCTGCTTCGCGAACCTTACTGGGCATATGCGGCGGCTAAAGAATTAAAAGCTGACATCGACGTTCCTGTGCCGTATGAGCGCGGCTGGCTATAAGGCAGTTGCAAAAACCGGCTAATTTAGTATACTTAATGTAACGCAAAAAACCGAATGCCTAGGCATTCGGCCAGCTGCATGCCGCGCAAGAGCGGTTGGCTGGAAATCTTGGTTTCAGAAAATAACCGTCTTTCCTCTACCACAAGGGACGGTTATTTTTTTTTGTTAATGACTAAAATCATGGAAACGACCAAAGTCACTGCACTGATCGTCAATCCGATGCTCGTGAAAACGAGACCGAATGATTCTGTAATCGTCATATCACCACCCCCTTTCCGGGAATGGCCAAACCGTCCTCATGCAGCTGTACCTCTATTTTATCATAAAGAGAACACTTGTTCTATTATTTCCAAAAATTTTTTAATATTTTCCCAAATAAAGCCATCGGCATCCGATGGCTTTCCAATTATTTCTTATTTTTTCTTGATTTCCCTAGTCTGTTGATGCCATTCGAATTCCAGCAAATCGCGAGCGATGTGGAAATCGGAATGGACTCCTTTGACTTGTGAGATGAGCCGTTTGTCATCTTCCGGCAAAAAACGCGCGCTGATGTGGTTGGCGATGACGGTTTTTGCCTGCGCTAAGCTGCCGGTGCGGGCTGCGTCCAAAAATGTCGCATGGCCGTAATCCGCAGCGAGCTTTTGGGTATCGCTGTCAAAAGTCGCTTCGTGGACCAAAACGTCTGCATCCTGGCCAAGCGTAACCGCGTTAGCGCAAAACCGCGTGTCCCCAAGAATCGTGACAACGAATCCAGGCTGCTGCAGGTCAGTGACGTCTTCGCTGCGCACCGTACGGCCATCTTCAAGCAACACATCTTCCCCTCTTTTCAGCTTCGCCAACAGCGGTCCTTTCGGAACACCTAACGCTGCCGCTTTCTCAACCTGCAATTTCGGCGGCAGCGGCTTTTGGGTGATGCGGTAGCCCCATGATGGAATGGCATGGTCGAGCTCTGCCGCTTCCACCACCATCGTGTCATCTTCGAAAACAGTGCTTTGCCCCAGTTCGTGGTACGAGATATCATAGGTCAAATGTGTTCGGCTCAAGCGCAGCACCATTTCCACGAACTCCCGGATGCCCGGCGGCCCGTAGATGCCGAGCGGTTCATCCCCGCCTTGGAACGAACGCGAGCCCAAAAGCCCCGGCAGCCCGAAGATGTGGTCGCCGTGCATATGCGTGATGAAGATCTTTTCAATTTTCCGGAGTTTCACCGTCGTGTGCAATATTTGATGCTGCGTCGCTTCGCCGCAGTCGAACAGCCAGACTGTTCCACGCTCTTCCAGCAGTTTCAGGGCCAGCGAACTTGTATTGCGCATTTTTGAAGGCATGCCTGCCCCTGTCCCCAGAAATAATAACTGCATAAAGTCCCTACTTTCTATCGTGGTCGTGATCATCCAAAAAATCCTTACTGAAACTGGTTTTGGAATCGTACGAAGTTTTTTTGTATTTCGCGCCTTTGATCAGGACGCTTTTGCCGAATTTCGCTTCCAATTTCGACATCAGCTCCAGCAGCGGCTCTTCTTTTGCGTGTTCCTGAAAATTAAAGATGGACAATTGTTCCGTCATGTCCCCTTTGTCGGCAACATTTGATACCGTGACGCCGACCAGCCGCAGCGCTTCGCCGTTCCAATGTTTTGTGAATAGCTGCCACGCGTTGCGGAAGATGTCTTCCGCTTTCCACACAGTATTATTCAATGTGATGCTGCGTGTGCGATTTTTCCAATCCGCGCTGCGCGTCTGAATGCTGACAGTCGGCCCGGACAGTTCTTTCGCCTCCAGCCGGTTTGCCACTTTTTCGGACAGCCGCTTAAATACCGCTTTCAATTCAGCCTCATCGGTCTCATCAATCGGCAATGTCGTCGATGTGCCGACACTTTTGGTGTCGTAGATCGAGTCGGGGTCAACGAAGCGGTCATCGATGCCATTTGCCCGCTTCTGCAGCCGCAAAGCATTCTTGCCCATTTTTTCTTTCAACATGCCATTATTGGCCCCTGCCAAATCACCGATGGTTTCAATGCCCAGCCGCTTGAATTTGGCGGCCGTGCTCTCGCCGACGCCGTGCATCTCGATGACCGGCAACGGCCACAATAGCTGCTGAATGTCCCGTTTCCGCAAAATTGTAATGCCAAGCGGCTTTTTCATATCGGAAGCGGTTTTCGCCAGAAACTTATTCGGTGCGATTCCGATCGAACACGGCAAGTCCAATTCCGACAGCATTCGCTGCTGGATTTCCTGCGCGAGCGCAACCGGATGCTGCAACTCCGCCAAATCCGTGACATCGACATAGCCTTCATCAATCGATACCGGCTCTACGCTATCGGTATACGAACGCAGAATATCGAACATCGCTTTCGAAGCGGTCCGATAGCGTTCGAAGTTCGGGGCCATCAAAATCAATTCCGGGAACTTGCGTTTCGCTTCATGGACTTGCATCGTCGTGTAGATGCCGTGTGCCCGCGCCTCATAAGAACACGTCACGATAATGCCGCGCCGCTCTTTTGGATTTCCCGCAATCGCCAGAGCTTTGCCTTTCAGGCTCGGATCGTGGGATTGTTCCACCGATGCGTAAAAACTATTCATATCGATATGAAATATCACTCGACCCGCCATGTTAATCGCTCCACTTTCATTGACTTCTATTGCTCTATTTTACCACAGCACCTTGGCCTATGCCCGTACCTCTCTTGCTTTGTATAAAGGACAAGCAAAAGAGAGGGCAGACTCGCCCTCTCTTGTTGACCTACTATTTTACCGCGCTTAAACTTTTGCGGATTCTTTGACAATTTCCACTAACAGCTCAGCCAGCTTCTCGAGCTCTTCGACCGGGATGCGCTCATTTTTCGTATGGATTTCTTCATAACCGACGCATAGATTGACCGTCGGAATGCCGAAACCGTTGAAGATATTGGCATCGCTTCCGCCGCCGCTTGTCAGCACCGGTGAAGGGCGGCCGATGTTCGCTGCCGCTTTTTTCGCAATTTCTACGACCGGTTCAGTTTCCGTGAAATGGAAGCCCGGATACATCAGCTTCACTTCAGTTTCCGCGCTCCCACCCATGCTTTTCGCCACTTCTTCAAAGACCGATTCCATATGGGCTGTTTGTGCAGCCAATTTGTCTTCTTTGATCGAGCGGGCTTCTGACAGAATATGCACTTCATCGCAGACGATATTCGTCGCTTTGCCGCCTTCGAAACGGCCGATATTCGCCGTCGTTTCCGGATCGATGCGCCCTAGCTTCATTTTCGCAATGGCTTTGGCAGCAATCGTGATGGCGGAAATGCCTTTTTCAGGCGCGACTCCCGCGTGGGCCGTCTTGCCGTGGATCGTGGTCCATAATTTCGCTTGATATGGCGCCGAGGTGACAATACCGCCAACTTTCCCGTCGCTGTCGACTGCATAGCCGTATTTCGCGAACAATAACGAGGAATCCAACTCTTTCGCTCCGACCAGTCCGCTTTCCTCGCCAGCCGTGATCACCAATTGGATATCCCCATGCTCGATTTCGTCTTCCTGGATCGAGCGGATCATTTCAAGCAGCGCCGCAATGCCTGCTTTATCATCTGCCCCAAGAATCGTCGTGCCATCGGACTGCACATAGCCGTCGCTCACTACCGGCTTGATGCCGCGGCCCGGCACAACCGTGTCCATATGTGCCGTGAAGTAGATGGCGGGCACGTCCTGCGCGGCTCCGCGCAATGTCGCAATCAAATTATTGGCGCCGTGGCCGTTATGGAAAGATGAATTGTCTTCCGCGACATGAAATCCGATAGCTTCCAATTTGCGCTTTAAGACAACAGCTATTTCGCCTTCGTCTTTTGTTTCCGAGTCGATCTGCACCAACTCAAGAAATTCGTTCAGCAATCTGTCTTTTTTCAAGATTGGTACCCCTTCTCTTATAACGGCATATTGCCATGCTTTTTCGCTGGCCGTGAATCTTTCTTGTGGCGCATCATTTCAAGCGCTTGTATCAATTTGATGCGCGTTTCACGCGGGTCGATGACGTCATCCACCATGCCCGCAGCTGCTGCAACATAAGGATTCGCAAATTTCACACGGTATTCCTCAATTTTCGCCGCACGTGTTTCTTCCGGATTATCACTTGCCGCTATTTCACGCGCGAAGATGATGTTGGCAGCGCCATTAGGTCCCATAACCGCGATTTCCGCATTCGGCCATGAATACACCAAATCCGCACCGATTGATTTGGAATTCAACGCAACATATGCGCCGCCGTAAGCTTTGCGTAAAATGACGGTCATTTTCGGCACTGTCGCCTCTGAATAAGCGTAAAGGATTTTCGCGCCGTGGCGGATGATGCCGCCGTGTTCTTGCTTGATGCCCGGGAAGAAGCCCGTAACATCTTCAAATGTGATCAACGGGATATTGAACGAATCGCAGAAACGGATAAAACGCGCTGCTTTATCAGAAGAATCGATATCAAGTCCGCCAGCCATGACTTTGGGCTGATTGCACACAAGGCCGACCGTTTCCCCTTTGATGCGGGCAAGGCCAACGACAATATTGCGCGCGAATTCAGGCTGCACTTCCATAAAGCTGTCGTGATCGACAACATCTTCGACCACTCTGCGTACATCATATGGCCGAATGGCTTCATACGGTACGATGTCCGCAAGATTCGGACGGTAATCGTCTTTGTCGTCAACTGCAAGACGCGGTGGCATTTCCTGGTTGTTTTGCGGCAAATAAGCGATCAAACGGCGCACCATCTGCAGCACGTTTTGTTCGGAATCCGATCTAAAATGCGCATTTCCGCTGATTGCGGTATGTACTTTCGATCCGCCAAGGTCTTCAGATGAAATCTTTTCGCCGGTCACAGTCTCAATGACTTTTGGTCCAGTGATGAACATCTGGCTGGTCTTGTCGACCATGAAAACAAAATCCGTAATGGCCGGTGAATAAACCGCGCCGCCAGCAGATGGTCCCATGATCACTGAAATCTGCGGAATCACACCCGAATAAATCGAATTGCGGTAGAAAATATGGCCGTAGCCGTCAAGCGACAATACGCCTTCTTGGATGCGCGCGCCGCCTGAATCGTTCAAGCCGATGAACGGAGCGCCATTTTTTGCTGCCAAATCCATAACATTGGCAATCTTCTTCGCATGCATTTCGCCCAATGCGCCGCCGAACACTGTGAAATCCTGTGAAAATAAATAAATCGGACGGCCGTCCACTTTGCCGTAGCCAGTGACAACCCCTTCACCAGGCCCTTTCGCCATACCGAAATCCGTCGTGCGATGTTCCATGAACGGGCTCAATTCGACGAACGATCCTTCATCAACCAATAAGTCGATCCGCTCGCGCGCTGTTAGCTTGCCTTTTTCATGCTGCTTGTCGATGCGCTCTTCGCCGCCGCCAAGCTCGATTTCGCGTTTCCGGTCATACAATTCATTGATTCTTTCGTAAATGTCCATTCTCCCACTCCTCAATCATTGCTTTTCACAAAGTTCGTATAATACCCCGTTCGATGACTTCGGATGCAAGAAAGCCACTAACGCTCCGCCTGCTCCCGGCTTAGGCGATTCGCTTAACAATTGCACTCCGTCTGCGCGAAGCTCTGCCATGCGCTGTTCAATGTTCTCCACACCGAATGCGATATGATGGATGCCTTCGCCTCTTTTTTCCATGAATTTAAAAATCGGGCTTGTGTCATCCATCGGCTCAAGCAACTCCAACTTGATATTTCCAGCGTCGATGAATGCCACGCGCACTTTCTGTGACTCAACTTCTTCAATTTTCAATAAAGGGCAGCCGAGAACGTCCGTGTAATAAGGCAGGACTTGTTCCAGATTCCGCACCGCTATTCCGATATGGTCGACTTTCTTCATCTTTTTCACTTCCTTTTGTATGTTCTATTTTATTGTACAGATTTGGCAGGCAAAACTCTAGTTGTTCATCTATATTTAGCGTTTCAAAAGCTCTCTCTATAAATATTCGTTGAAATATGCTATTATTTCATTAAAGACAAAACGATTTAAAGGAGCAATTTGTTAATTAGAAATCAGGTTTTCCGTAAAATTGTCGTCTATTCCATGATCGGCTTGATGCTTTTGTCATCATTGTTAATGGGACTAAGCTTCATCATCTAAGCAGCACAGCCAACCCCAAGCAGAAGCTTCTGTTTGGGGTTTTTTCTATGAGAAAACTCTTCATTCCGCTTCCCTCACTGCAAAAACCGTTGCTCCTGCAGCGCTATGCGCTTCGTCGCGAAGGTATTGCCTCAATTCTTGAGTCAACACCTTCACAGCTGTTTTGCGGAATATCGACTTCACCTGTTTTTCATAAAAACTTTGCCAACACCCAAAAAACCAGCAGACGCTCAGGCTTCTGCTGGTTTTTTATTGGCGAATGCTTTATAGGTCGACTTGATCTCCAAGTAACTTTCCATTTCCTCGATAACCTGATACAAAGCCGCCATCGCCAGGAACTTCTGGTGGTTGTCCGGCAGCGGCATCTTC
>DATISS010000183.1:0-21606 GCA_035468565.1 Planococcus sp. (in: firmicutes) | reverse complement strand
CGTACTTCCCGATCCCAGAAGTTATCGGCGTGAAAATGACAGGCGAATTGCCGAACGGTGCAACAGCTACCGATTTGGCGCTTAAAGTGACTGAAGAGTTGCGTAAAAAAGGCGTAGTTGGCAAATTTGTCGAGTTCTTCGGACCTGGCGTTACGAAATTGCCGCTTGCTGACCGTGCGACAATTGCCAATATGGCACCTGAATACGGCGCAACTTGCGGATTCTTCCCAGTTGACGAAGAAGCTCTTAACTACATGCGTTTGACAGCACGTTCTGCTGAACAAATCGCTATCACAAAAGCATATTTGCAAGCGAACAACATGTTCTTCACGGTTGAGAACGAAGAACCAATCTACACGGACGTTGTGGAAATGGACCTTTCAACAATCGAACCGAACCTTGCTGGACCGAAACGCCCACAAGATTTGATTCCTTTGTCTCACATGAAAACTGAGTTCAACAAAGCGGTAACGGCTCCTGAAGGCCCGCACGGTTTTGCACTTGATGCGAATGAAATCGCGAAATCAGCAACGATCAACTTCAAAGACGGCCGTGTAGCTGAGATGAAGACGGGGGCGCTTGCAATTGCCGCTATCACATCTTGTACGAACACATCCAACCCATACGTAATGTTGGGCGCTGGTTTGGTCGCGAAAAAAGCGGTTGAAAAAGGCTTGACGCCACCTGCATACGTGAAAACGTCATTGGCGCCAGGTTCTAAAGTTGTAACTGGCTACTTGAATGATTCTGGTTTGCTTGAGTACATGAACCAAATCGGCTTTAACCTTGTCGGATACGGCTGTACAACGTGTATCGGTAACTCAGGCCCATTGCTGCCTGAAATCGAAGATGCGATTCTAGACAACGATTTGCTTGTTTCTTCTGTACTTTCCGGTAACCGTAACTTTGAAGGCCGTATCCATCCGCTTATCAAAGCCAACTACTTGGCGTCACCGATGCTAGTAGTCGCTTATGCACTTGCTGGAACAGTTGATATCGACTTCGCTGTTGATCCAATCGGCAAAGACAAAGAAGGCAAAGATGTATTCTTCAAAGACATCTGGCCAACGACTGAAGAAATTAAAGCAGTCGTGCACGATACTGTGACGCCTGAATTGTTCCGTAAAGAATACGAGCATGTATTCAGCGAGAACGAAGCATGGAACGCAATCAAAACAAACGACGATGCGTTGTACGCATTCGACGAAGAGTCGACTTATATCCAGAACCCGCCATTCTTCGACGGCCTCTCGAAAGAGCCGGCTCCGATCCAGCCATTGGCTGACTTGCGCGTAGTGGCTAAGTTCGCTGACTCGATCACGACTGACCACATTTCACCGGCTGGTGCAATCGGCAAAGATACTCCAGCAGGCAAATACTTGCGTGAAAAAGGCGTCGAGCCTCGCAACTTCAACTCTTACGGCTCACGCCGCGGGAACCATGAAGTTATGATGCGCGGAACGTTCGCAAACATCCGCATCCGCAACCAGGTTGCACCAGGCACAACAGGTGGCTACACAACGTACTGGCCGACTGGTGAAACGATGGCAATCTACGATGCAGCGATGAAATACCAGCAAGAAGGCACTGGCCTTGCGATCTTGACAGGAAAAGACTACGGCATGGGCTCGTCTCGCGACTGGGCTGCCAAAGGTACATTCCTACTCGGCATCAAAACCGTTATTGCTGAAAGCTACGAGCGGATTCACCGTTCGAACTTGGTGATGATGGGCGTCTTGCCGCTTCAATTCTTGAACGGCCAAAATGCTGAAGTACTTGGCTTGACTGGCCGCGAATCCATCTCTGTCAACTTGTCTGATACCGTGAAACCACGCGATATCCTGACAGTGACTGCGACTGCTGAAAACGGCGACGTGACTACTTTCGAAGTACTTGCGCGTTTCGATTCAGAAGTGGAAGTTGATTACTACCGCCACGGTGGTATCCTTCAGATGGTACTCCGCAACAAATTGTTAGAAGTGTAATAAATTCATAGAAAAGTGTCCTGGATCTATTCCAGGACGCTTTTTTTATGCGGAATAATGGGTGTGGAAAGTATTTTTCGTCTCCGGGAAAGTAAATCATTGGGAAGAGAAAGTATTTTTCACCGGAAAGAAAGTATTTCGCGTGGCTGGGGAAGTAAATCCTTAATTTTCCAAATGAATAACTTGCAAAGTCAGTTAATCCATAAAAGAGCGTCCCTGATCTATTCCAGGACGAATTTTTTTGTGGAAAGTATTTTGCGGCGCAAAGGAAGTAAACCGTTGGGAAGAGAAAGTATTTTTCACCAGAGAGAAAGTATTTCGCGTCGTTGGGAAAGTAAATCCTTAATTTTCCAAATAAACCTCTTCTGAAGCCTGCAAAATGGCGAGCCAGGCAGGCTTTTCTTTTTCGATTCCGCTGCGTGTCTTGTATACTGAAGGGAGAGGTGAAGGAAGTATGTTTATCAGTGAAAAAGAGATCGAGATCCGCTACGCGGAAACCGACCAAATGGGCGTCGTCTACCACGCCAATTACATCATTTGGCTGGAGATTGGCCGCACGAAGCTTATTGAAGACCTCGGTTTTACCTATGCCGGGATGGAAAGCGAAGGCTACTTGTCGCCGGTGACGGACGTGTCGATCCAATACAAGGCGCCGATGCGCTACGGCCAGAAAGCCGTTGTCCGCACGTGGGTCGAAGAACACGGCCGCCTGCGCACGACGTATGGCTATGAGATTGTGCACGAAGACGGCACGCTTGCAGCGAAAGCGACGTCGGAGCACGTTGTGGTGAAAAAAGAGACGTTCCGGCCGGTGTCGATCCAGAAGGTATTTCCGGAATGGCATGAAAAATACCAGGAAGTGAAAAGGAAGGATTCGGATGGCGTTCGGAATTAAGCGGGAAGAGCTGGTGCGCTGGAAGTTGGATGTGGAAAGCGGGGAAATCGCCTTTTTGACGCATTACTGGGTGGATGCACGGTTTGTGGGCTGTTCGACGGTGACGAAAGTCGGCTGCTGCGACTTGGAGAAGCTCGAACAATGGGGGCGCAAGTATGGCTTGAAGCCCGAATGGATGGACCTTCGCAATGATTATCCGCATTTCGACTTGTTCGGCGAACACCAAGTGCGCATCTTGCAAGAAGAAAACATGCTGCACCAATTGCATAAATTCAAAAAAGACAAAGCGTGAAGTTTCTCACGCTTTGTCTTTTTTATAATCGTAATCCAATTCTTTCAAGTCGTCGTTGACGCTCACCAGCAAGTCATGGCCGTCAAAATACCAGAGGTCGGTTTGTTCGATATAGTAGGTGACGGCGTCTTTTTCAATGCTGACGGCCGCTTCCCCGGGGTGGTCTTTTGTCACGCCGAGAGAGAAACCCGGCTGCAATTTACTTGAGCCGCCGTAGCGGACGAAAAACCGGACTTTGTCTCCGGCTTCTACTTCCATTTCGTTCGAGAACCATTCGAATGCATCTTCACTGATGTTGATCTGCATGCGCTGCACGCCCTTTCAATGGGATTTCACCATTTGATTTTCGGCTCTGTGCCGGCCTTGATCCGCGCAATGTTCGCCCGGTGGCGGTAGATGATAAAGCTCGACAAGATGAGGATGACAATCAAAAACGGATAATCTTCTGAATAAAATGTGTAAATAACTGTATAAATAACTGCAACTACTGCTAAAATAATGGAAGCCAGTGAAACCATTTTTGTAATTTTTAGTCCAATCAGCAGTACTGCGACCGCGAGCAGGAACAATGGCCATTGGTAGCCAAGCAGGATGCCGCCGGATGTTGCAACGGCCTTGCCGCCTTTGAATTTCGCGAAGACCGGAAACATATGGCCGATGACCGCGATGACCCCGAAAACGAGTGGGTGGATTGATGTGTCGATGTAAAGCGGAATCATGGTAGCGGCGGTCCCTTTCAGGATGTCGAGGACCGTTACGGCGATTCCGGCTTTTGCGCCAAGTGTACGGAAGGTGTTGGTGGCCCCTAGATTTCCACTGCCTTTCGTGCGGATATCCGTCTTGTAGAACAATTTCCCGACCCATAACGCGGAAGGGATCGAACCAAGCAAGTAAGCTAAAATAAGGGGAAGCAAAATGTCCATGAAAAACTCCTTTGGGCCATACGTATTTGTTTTTTAAGTTTAACATGAAGCGAGTTCATTGAACAATATCCGATCGTTTATTCAACAACGTGCGGAAATCATGTATGATAGAATAAAAGGACAGGTGAATTGTATGCACAATCCAAGCCGTGAAAAAATCAAAAAAGTTCTGGATGAATCCAAAACGATTGCTGTCGTGGGGCTGAGCCCGAATCCTGACCGCACCTCCTATATGGTGTCGGAAGCGATGCAGCGGGCGGGCTACCGGATTATTCCGGTGAATCCGCGTGCGGACAGCGTGCTCGGCGAGAAAAGCTACGCGACGTTGGCGGATATCCCCGAACCGGTCGATATCGTCAATGTCTTCCGCCGCAGTGAATTTCTGCCGGAACTGGCGAAGGATTTCAAAGCCATCAACGCTCCGGTATTCTGGACCCAATTGAATGTGGTGGACGAAGCGGTATTCGACGACTTGACCGATGCAGGCTTTACGGTTATCATGGACCGCTGCATCAAAGTGGAACACGCCATCCTCAAATAAAAGCTTTTTTTAGGATAAAAGGGCGCCTGGCGCTCTTTTTCTATGATAATTGACAGATGTGCCTGTTATCGATACGATTAAAAGATAAAGAAATGCGAACAGACGTTTTGTTGGAGGGAAAAGAATGGCGAAAACTAAAAGTACGGCATACAACGAAGAAGCAATTCAAGTACTCGAAGGCCTAGATGCCGTTAGAAAACGCCCGGGTATGTATATCGGTTCGACCGACGCCAGAGGGCTGCACCATTTGGTATACGAAATCGTCGATAACTCGGTTGATGAAGCGCTTGCTGGATTCGGCGACAAAATCAGCGTGACGATCCACGAAGACAATAGCTTGAGCGTCCGCGACCACGGCCGCGGCATGCCGACGGGGATGCACCGAAGCGGCAAACCGACGCCGGAAGTCATTTTGACTGTGCTCCACGCAGGCGGCAAGTTCGGCCAAGGCGGCTATAAAACGAGCGGCGGGCTCCACGGAGTCGGCGCTTCGGTCGTCAATGCGTTGTCTAAATTCCTGGAAGTGACGATTTTCCGCGATGGCAAGAAATACCGCCAGCGTTTCGAAAACGGCGGCAAGCCGGTCACGACGCTTGAAGAAATCGGAACAACAAAAGAAACCGGGACGGAAATCCATTTCCTGCCGGATGAGTCGATTTTTTCAGTGACAAAATACAATTACGAAACTTTGAGCGAACGCCTGCGTGAATCGGCATTCCTGTTAAAAGGATTGAAGATCGACTTGACGGACAAGCGCAACGGCATGCAGGACTCGTTTTTCTTTGAAACCGGCATTGAAGCGTTCGTCGCTTACCTGAACGAAGAAAAAGACGTGCTGCACAAAGTTGCCTATATCGAAGGCCAGCAGGATGAGCTCGAAGTTGAGTTTTCGTTCCAGTTCAACGACGGCTATTCGGAAACGATCTTGTCATTCGTCAACAACGTCCGCACTCGCGACGGCGGAACACACGAAACCGGAGCCAAAGCGGCAATGACGCGTGTCTTCAACGATTACGCCCGAAAAATCAATTTATTGAAAGATAAAGATAAGAACCTTGAAGGGTCGGACATCCGCGAAGGCTTGGCTGCGATCATCTCGGTCCGCATTCCGGAAGCGATTCTCCAGTTTGAAGGGCAGACGAAAAGCAAGCTCGGTACGAGCGAAGCGCGCAGCATTGTCGACGCAATTGTGTCGCAGAAGCTCATGTATTTCATGGAAGAGAACGCCGATTTGAGCGCTTCGCTCGTCCGGAAAGCAATCCGCGCGTCACAGGCGCGCCTAGCTGCACGGAAAGCGCGCGAAGATGCCCGCAACGGCAAAAAGCGCAAAAAGTCAGATGCGCTCCTGTCCGGTAAATTGACACCGGCGCAATCACGCAACGCCGCAAAAAACGAATTGTACCTGGTGGAGGGTGACTCGGCTGGCGGTTCAGCCAAACAAGGCCGCGACCGCACGTTCCAGGCGATTTTGCCGCTGCGCGGGAAAGTCGTCAATACCGAAAAAGCGAAGCTTGAAGATATCATGAAAAACGAAGAGATTTCAACGATCATCCACGCAATCGGCGGCGGAGTGGCGGCTGATTTCTCAGTGGCAGACATCGCGTATAATAAGGTCATCATTATGACCGATGCGGATACGGACGGCGCACACATTCAAGTGCTGTTGCTGACGTTTTTCTACCGCTACATGAAACCCCTTATCGAAGCGGGCAAAGTGTTTATCGCATTGCCGCCGCTTTTCAAAGTTTCCAAAGGCATTGGCAAAAAAGAAGTGGTCGATTACGCCTGGACGGAAGCCGATCTTGACGCGTCCACGAAAAAAGTGGGCAAAGGTTATACACTGCAACGCTACAAAGGTCTTGGCGAGATGAACGCCGACCAATTATGGGAAACTACGATGAATCCGGAAACCCGGACATTGATCCGCGTCACGATTGAAGATGCAGCGCGCGTGGAACGCCGTATTACGACGCTTATGGGCGATAAAGTAGAACCGCGCCGCTTGTGGATCGAAAACAACGTCGACTTTGGTATGGAAGAAGACGGCAACATTTTGGAAAATGATTTAATTCATGCTGAGGAGGAAGTTGTATGACACAAACCGAACGTTTTCAAGATCTGCCATTAGAAGAAGTCATCGGCGATCGGTTTGGGCGTTACAGTAAATACATCATCCAGGACCGCGCACTTCCGGATGCGCGCGACGGGTTGAAACCTGTTCAGCGCCGGATTTTATATGCCATGTACAAAGAAGGCAACACCAACGATAAAGCGTTCCGGAAATCCGCCAAAACGGTCGGTAACGTTATCGGTAATTACCATCCCCACGGAGACTCTTCTGTATACGAAGCGATGGTGCGCCTCAGCCAGGATTGGAAATTGCGCCATATGCTCGTTGAAATGCACGGCAATAACGGTTCGATGGACGGCGATTCGCCTGCTGCGATGCGTTACACCGAAGCGCGTTTGTCTGCAATTGCTGGCGAATTGCTGCGCGATATCGACAAACGCACGGTCGAATTCATCCCGAATTTCGATGACTCGGATATGGAGCCGACCGTCTTGCCATCGCGCTTCCCGAACTTGATGGTGAACGGTTCGACAGGAATTTCTGCCGGCTACGCGACGGATATCCCGCCGCACGCTTTGCACGAAGTGCTTGACGGCGTGCTTATGCGCATGGACAACCCGGATGCGACTGTTGAAGAGCTGATGACGGTCATTAAAGGGCCGGATTTCCCGACGGGCGGCATCATTCAAGGCATTGACGGCATCCGCAAAGCGTATGAAACCGGAAAAGGCAAGATCATTGTCCGCTCCAAAGCGGATATCGAGCCGCTCAAAGGCGGCAAAGAACAAATCGTCATCACCGAAATCCCATTTGAAGTCAATAAAGCCAACATGATCAAGAAAATCGACGACCAGCGCTTCGACCGCAAACTCGAAGGCATCTCGGAAGTGCGGGATGAATCCGACAGAACCGGCCTGCGCATCGTCATCGAATTGAAAAAAGACATGGACGCGGGCGGCATCTTGAACTACCTGTACAAAAACACGGATCTTCAAGTCAGCTATAACTTCAATATGGTGGCCATCCACAAACGCCGGCCGACGATGATGACGCTGCAGACAATGCTCGACGCTTACATCATCCACCAGAAAGAAATCGTCACGAAACGGACGGAATTCGATTTGCAAAAAGCGAGTGACCGCATGCACATCGTCGAAGGCTTGATCAAAGCGTTGTCGATCCTGGATGAAGTCATCAAAACGATCCGGGCGTCGAAAGACAAGCGTGATGCCAAGAATAATTTGATTTCTTCGTTTGCATTTTCTGAAGCACAGTCGGAAGCTATCGTCAGCTTGCAATTATACCGTTTGACGAATACCGACATTACGGAACTGCGCAACGAGGCGGACAGCTTGAACAAGCTGATTGCCGAATTGACAGGCATTTTGACAAGCGCCACCAAGCTGAAAAACACCATCAAGAAAGAATTGGCGGTCATCCGCAAGCAATTTGCTGAACCGCGCCGTTCGGTCATCGAAGACAAAATCCAGGAAATCACCATCACGCGTGAATTGTTGATACCAAGTGAAGATGTAGTCGTCACAGTTACGAAAGAAGGTTATGTGAAACGCACAAGCCCGCGTTCCCATGCAGCATCGAACGGCCAGGATTTCGCGATGAAAGATTCTGACCATCTGTTGTTCGAGCGCAACTTGAATACGCAGCACACAATCCTCATATTCACGACCGGCGGGAATTTCGTCTACCAGCCGATCAATGAGCTGCCGGACATCAAATGGAAAGACCTTGGCCAGCATTTATCGAGCATTGTGCAGCTTGAGCCGAATGAATCGATTTTGGCGGTTTATCCGTTTGAGAATTTCGATGCCGACGCGAGCATCCTGACCGTTTCGAAAAACGGCATGGTGAAACGTTCCGCATTGAAGGATTATCACATCCAGCGCTACTCGCGTGCCATCAAGACGATGAACCTCAAAGGCGAAGACAAAATGATTTTTGCCGGCGTCTTAACGAAAGAAACCGAAGTGTTTATCGCAACGAGCCAGGCATACGGCGTACGTTTCCCGCTCGAAGAAATTCCGCTGACGGGGCTTCGCACGGCAGGGGTAAAAGGCGTGAACTTGAAAGACGGCGATACAGCTGTATCGGCAGTCATGATCGATCCGCAGCATAAGCAAGACCTTGTGTTGGTCACGCAGCGCGGGGCCGCCAAGAAGATGAAGCTTCAGGAATTTGAAACCGGAAGCCGGGCGAAACGCGGAGTCGTCATGTTGCGCGAATTGAAATCGAATCCGCACCGTGTCATCTGCGTGCTGTCGGTAGCCGGTTCAGAGGAAATCTTATTGGAAACTGCAAAAGGCATCAGGCTGCCGCTTGCGGCAACCGCTTTAAAACCAGTTGACCGCTACTCGAACGGCTCATTCATCTTGGACGAGAGCTCGGATGGAAAAGTGACAGCTGTTTACAAGAAAGAAATGCCGGCTCCTAAAGAGCAGGGCTGAATAAGGTGAGGGATGGTCCGTTTGTGGACTGTCCCTTTTTTGTTTGGACAGACATTTTAGGTCCAAGAGGGAGGCGACAGTATCATAAGTAACCACTTATGGTATTGATATAGATATTATGTAATCTAAATAACAAAGGCTGGAGAAGATTAATATAAGAGGATGCTTATGAATTGAATATATTAATTATGTAAACTAATTCTGTGTAACTACATTTTAATCATTATTCGCAGTCTTTTCGCAATAATATTCGATTAATTCCGACTACTCCATTGACACAGTTTTAAAGGGTCCATATACTTGCTATATAACAGTTTTAGCTACTACAGATTCGAAAGGGGAAATGACCATGTTTGCACCATTGACACCATTAGATTGGAAACGCCGCGCCATCAAGTATTACCCAGAGAAAATTGCGGTCATTGATCAAGACAAGGAATTTACATACAAAGAGTTCGGGAAGCGGACGGACCAGTTGGCGTATGCGCTCCAAAGCGCCGGCATTGTGAAGGGCGACCATGTAGCGGTCATGCTGCCGAACACCCATTATATGCTGGAGTGCTTTTACGGCATTTGCCAGCTCGGGGCGGTCATGGTGCCGCTCAATTACCGGCTCGTGGCAAAAGACTTGGAATACATCATCCGCCACAGCGACGCGAAAATGATCATCGTCGACGCGGAGTTCGGCAAATTGATCGAAGGGATCCAGCACAGCCTGCCGCTTGAAAAATTCATCGTCGTAGATGTACCAGGCCATGAATCTGCCCTTGAAGGCGTGTCCTATGAGGAATTCATTAGTGAAGTGCCGGCAGACGCTGCGCTGCCGCCTATTGACATCGACGAGAACCAAATGCTGACGCTCAATTACACAAGCGGCACGACATCGAATCCGAAAGGCGTCATGCTGACGCACCGCGCCAATTACCTGAATGCCGCAAACTTCATGTACCACCTGAACGTGGTGCACGATGATGTCTATTTGCATACGCTGCCGATGTTCCATGCAAATGGCTGGGGAGGCGTATGGGCGCTGACGGCTGCCGGGGGCACGCATATCTGCCTGCGCAAAGTCGATCCGCCGCTTATTTTGGAACTGTTCGAAAAGCACAAGGTAACATTGCTGTGCGGCGCACCGACCGTCGTCAACATGCTCGTCAATGAACCGAAAGCAAAAGAAGTCAAAATCACCACGAGTCCGCGAATGGCGACGGCAGGAGCTCCTCCGGCTGCGGCGTTAATCGCTAAGGCGCAAGCGGTGCTCGGCTTGAATATGATGCACGTCTACGGCTTGACTGAGACTTCGCCGTTCATCCTTTATTGCGAATGGCACAAGGCCTTTGACACATTGTCGCCAGAAGAGCAGGCGAACATCAAAGCGCGCCAAGGCATTGAGCTTGCGTTCAATGGCGAAACGAAAGTCGTCAACCAAGAGGACGGCCGTGAAGTGGCTTGGAACGGCAAGGAACTGGGGGAAATCGTCACCCGCGGCAACGTCGTCATGAGTGGCTATTACAAAGATCCTGAGAAGACTGCTGAAGCGATCCGCGACGGCTGGTTCTATACAGGGGATTTGGCAGTGACCTATCCGGACGGCTATATCGAAATCCAGGATCGCATCAAAGACATGATCATTTCCGGCGGCGAAAACATTTCGTCCACTGAAATCGAAGGTGTCCTCTACAAGCATCCAGACGTTCTGGAAGTGGCGGTCATTGCGGTGCCGGATGAGAAATGGGGCGAGGTGCCGAAAGCCATCATCGTGCTGCATCCGGGCGCAGAGTGCACCGAAAAGGATATCATCGCGTATACGCGCGAAAACATGGCGCATTTCAAGACGCCGAAATCGATCGATTTTGTAGAAGCGCTGCCGAAGACGGCAACCGGCAAGCTGCAGAAATTCCGCTTGCGTGAAATGTACTGGAACAGCTCGAAAAAAGTGAATTGATGACAATGTCCATTTCATCAAGCAAGCTTTTATTTGAATAAATTAAAAACCCCGGCTCTATAGATGAGCCGGGGTTTTGCGTTGGCAGTGAACGTGCGTAAATTGTGCTGAGTGAGAACTGTCAGGATCGAATGGGCAGCGGGGAGCGGCTCGGCACAGCAGGATGTGGTATCGTAATAGAGAAGGTAAGAACAGACTGTGGCGCGAATAAAGACAGGGCAAAAGGAGGCAAGGGCTATGGAATCTGATTTGGGTAGTATCGTTGCCGTGCTGGCGGTATTCATTTTAATCGTAATCGTACCGCTGATTTTCGTGTTTGGATTCTACACATTCAATAAACGAAAACGAAAATGAACAAAAGGCTTGTTTGTATACGAAAGAAGGGCGAAGAGATTGCGCCCTTTTTTTTACGTTCTAATTTCTTTGCCGCTTAAAAATTTTTTAATGGTCCTAACCAAAACTTTTTTATCGCTAAAATTAAATTTGACGATAAAAAGAACTGAGAATTGACTCCGATGATCGCGTTCTACTTTATATCGAATAAAAAAATCCGCTCCATTCCATGCCGAAAATAGGAGCGGTCCGTCTGAACGACTAGCAACAAAAAACTGCCGGCATCATTCGTCGGCAGTTTCCGGTGTGCTTTCGTAAGTCAAAAGGGAAAACGTGTATTCTTTTGCCCCTTCTTTATTCGTCGAATCGCGGGAATCCAGC
The DNA here is from genome assembly GCA_035468565.1 of Planococcus sp. (in: firmicutes). Lineage (GTDB taxonomy): Bacteria > Bacillota > Bacilli > Bacillales_A > Planococcaceae > Planococcus. The sequence goes on along the minus strand of DATISS010000183.1, from coordinate 9,778 downwards.
ATGAAGCGGATCATGTCATTGACCTTGAGCCACTCATCATGCGTCAAAGAAGCGGTGCTTTCCGTGTACATGGAGCGGGAATGGGTTTGGGCCAGATCTTTTGCGCCATTTTCCAAATCCTCTTTCAGCAAAGCGACGCCTTTGTTCACCGACATCAGGATCATCGGCAAGAGGAAGTCGGCGTTGCGTGACGCAAGTGCACCTTCGAATTGCATGGTGTCATTGTCGTCGAAAAGATGCTGGGACGAATAATATTTCTCGATCAAGTTGCCGACTTGCTTTTCTTCGCTGACTTCCAGCAGCCCCGTAGCCAGGAGCTTTTGGATGGGGTAGTAGAGACGGGAAGGCTTTTCCTCCATGCCACTGGCGATTTCCTTGACGGTCTTGCCGGTTCTTTTCGCCGCTTGCAGGATCGCTTCGGTCTTTGGATCGAAGATCAATTTCATCATGTCTAAATTGCTGGCCATTTTTTCGCCTCGCTTTTATCGTTTAATTAAATATTAACGCAATAAGATTTTTTAACAAAGCTTTTTCAACCATTAATGTAACCTTTCTTTTGCGGAATGGGTCAGATTGGGTAAGAGTTACCAGCGCAAAGGGAGATGGAATTTCCGGTTAAGAAAACAAGGGATTCTTTCTTATTGGGAAGGGAGGAAGGTTTTGAAAAAACTTAGCTTATTTGTTTTTTTACTATTTTTATCAATCGGGTTATTCGGGTGTCAACAAAGTGGTGAGGGAGAAGAACTCAAGAACGAAATTATTGAAAATACAAACGGCTCGACTGCTCAAAATTTGCCAAAGCTTATGCCGGGAGATTTTGATTTTTCGATTCAATTCGATGTACAAAAAAAGAATGAAATGAATACTTTCGTAGGAATGGTGACCAAGGATTTAATAGCGGATGGTATTGCAAGCTCAGATTTAATTTTAACAGAAGAAGAAATGGAGGATATTTATAGGAAAATGGTAGAAATCAAAATAACTGAACCGAAGGAATTTACACCTGAACCTATAAACGGAGAGGTTTGTACGCAAGAACCCTATGAAGAAGATGAATGGAACATCGTGATCAACGGTGAAACACTAACTCATTTAATTTCAGGGAGTTTTTGCGAACCGACGGACGATGCCAAACAATTAATTGAGTTGAGAAATTATGTCTTTAATATCGTTAAAAGCAAGGATGAGTATAACTCACTGCCGGAGTCCCATGGTGGGTATGAATAGTTTATCAATAAACAGGTGCTTGATATTTGCTGCTCATGGGTTGCACAGTCAAAGCGCTGGGAGCGGAGCTGGGGTACACCTTTTAAAGACCAGTAAGGCGTCCTCGAGAGTTCTTATAGATCGCGAAGTTACCAATTATCAGTTGACCAATGAAATTTGATGTCTTTTAGGTACGCTTAGGCTGAATGTAGCAAGATAGAAAGATAGAAGAAACCAGACGCTCTAAAAGCGCCTGGTTTCTGAGGAATTAAATTCATTTAAACCGTTAATACGCTGTCCAGCCGGCATCTGCCCCTACGACTTGGCCATTGATGAAACTGGCATCGTCCGATCCAAGGAAAATGGCAAGCTTCGCGATCTCTTCCGGCTGGCCGATGCGCGGGTTGAGCGCCATCCCTATATGTTGGCGGCTCATGCCCATTTGGCTGATATTGGTCATCGTGCTGCCAATGTTTGTGGCGACGCCGCCTGGAGCGATGCCGTTGCAGCGGATGTTTTTGTCCGCATACATGAACGCCGTGTTTTTCGTCAAGCCGACAACCGCATGCTTGGACGCGGTATAAGCAGCACCAGCCCGAGCGCCGTAAAGACCGCCTACTGAGATGTTGTTGACGATGACGCCATGGCCTTGCTCGAGAAAGATCGCTGTTGCGATGCGCATCGCGCGCATGACGGCTGTCGTATTGACCGCAAACACTTTGTCCCAGCGCTCATCGGAAATCTCGCCGACCGGCTCCATGCCGTCCATGATGCCTGCATTGTTCACAAGAACGTCCAGCTTACCGAAAGCCTTTTTCGTTTCTGCGAACAACGTCTCCAAATCCTCCAAAGAAGTTACATTCGTTTTCACCGCAATCGCATCGCCGCCATGTGCCTTGATGCCGTCCGCAACCGCCGCTGCGCCTTCTAAGTTCATATCCGACACGACAACTTTCGCGCCTTCATGGGCATAGCCTTCGGCAATCGCTTTGCCTATGCCGGATGCTGCGCCTGTAACGATTGCCACTTTTCCCTCGAATTTCATCAATGAAAACCCCCTGGATTTTATTGAACAACTGTATAATAAAATTATAATCGGGAAAAGTGAACCTTTACAACCATCAAAAACAGCCTTTTTGTTCAGTAACCGACGTTTTCTGATAATTCGTTCAATAAAAGGGGGGAAAAGATGAAAACTGATTTGCGGGTCCTGAAAACCAAGGAAGCGTTGCACGAAAGCCTCATTAGCCTATTAAAGGAGCGGCCGTTGGAATCCATTTCCATCACCGGAATCTGCAAAGCCGCGAAAATCAACCGGGGCACATTCTATCAGCATTACGGCAAAGTCGAGGACCTGTTCGAAGAGTATTTCAAGGAAATCATGAAAGATCTGGCCGAATCCTACAAGGAGCCTTACCGGCATGTGGAGCGGCTTAAAACCCCTGCATTGAATCCAGCGGCCATCCGCATTTTCCACCACATCGAGAAGTACAAGAAGTTCTATTTCATCGTGTTTTCGAAGAATGTGCCGCTGTCGTATTATTACCTGTTGTTCGAGGAAATCAATGCGCTGATGAAACAAGACTTTCTGTCCCATCCCCTGATAGGCGAAGGGATTGCGATTGATATGCTGAGTGCTTATCAGTCGAACGCAATCCTCGGCATGGTGATCGAGTGGCACCGGCAGGATTTCGAGAAAAGCGCCACCCATATGAATGAACAATTGGTGAAGATCTTGAATTTGGTGACCGGCAACTAACTCTTGTCATTGGAGCAGGCTGTAAGCTAAGTATATTAAGCAATCTGAAAGGCTTATAGCCGTGGCGCGGAAGTTTCCCTGCGGAATGCACCCGGTGACAAACCGACAGCTTTCTTGAAAGCCTGCTGGAAATGTGTAGCGCTCTTGTAGCCCGTCTGCGCGGCGATTTCCGCAATGGTGCCGGATGTTTCCGTTAGAAGATGCTGCGCGGTCTGCATGCGGCATTGGATGGCGTATTGGATCGGACTGACTCCGGTGAACTCTTTGAACTGGCGAGCCAGGTAATATTTGTTCAGGCCCAGTTGCGCTGACAAGTCGGCCAACGTGATGTCGCGGCAATGGTTTTCTTCTATATAATGCTGTGCCTTGCGGATCAGCCGATCAAGGTCCGGGCTGTAAATTGCTGCGCCTGGCGCCAACGAAAGTGCTAGCTTGCAAAAGAATAGCGCTAACAAATGCCCGGTGAGCGGCTGATGGGCCGCTTGGCTTTGGTGCTCAGTGATGATGTGTCCAAGCAGCTCTTGCAGCTCGCCGAATTCTTTTAGCTGCTGCACAGGGGCGATCCGCTTTTCACGGATGTGGCTGATGGGTATACCGTCCGCCAATTGCCCGGAGCAGCAAAGAAACAGTGCTTCAAAGGGGGAGCGGGGGTCTGCTATCTCTTTATGCCAGTCGCCTGCGTTATACAACACGACACTTCCTGGGCGCACGGTGTAACTTTTCCGGTTGATGGTGAATCGGCCAGTCCCGGCAAGCACCAGCAGGACCTCGCACGTATTGGCATGCTGGTGGAGCGGTTTCGCGTGTGTTTGGCCAATCGGGGTGCGGATATGTCCCGCTGTATGATACGTCTGTAAAAATTCCATGGTATCCGCTCTTTTCGCTAGTAGTCTCTATTAGCAATTATAGCAAGAATTAATAGCTTTTTTAATAAAACCCGGTGGTATTTCAGTATATTTTATTTGCGTCAGCAAGAATCAATAGTTTCTCTGTTTACAAGGCAACTGGAGAAATGCTTCTAACTAATCCCTATATTGCGATAGGTAGTAAAGCGCAAGGGAGGGGGCGGCCCCAAAATCGTGTGGCAATAACTCCCAAGAGGCTTTATAATGGCTGTAATACAGCTTGTGGAGCGGGACGGATACCTAATCGAGGAGGAATTGCTATGGGGAAAGAATGCTGGATCAATTTACCGGTTAAAGATTTGGGAAAATCGAAAGGCTTTTTCAAAGAACTCGGATTCAGGCTCAACGAACGGTTTTCCGATAGCGATGCGATGGCTGGCGTCGTCATCGGCAGCCATAACGCCATGGTTATGCTGTTTCCGGAAGACACTTTCATGTCGTTTACGAATAATGCCATTGCGGATACGGAGACATGTACAGAGATCTTGATTTCCATTTCAATGGAAAATGAAGACGAAGTCCAGAAATTGACTCACAAAGCGGCTGCGGCTGGCGCCGTCATTTTTGCCGAACCGGGAGAACGCAATGGCATGTACGGAGCGGGATTTTGCGATCTGGACGGGCATAGATGGAATTTACTGGTGATGTAGCGTAAATAAAAGATCTGCATGGATAACCGGCCAACATGAACTTTTTACGAATGGACTGTTAGGATTCAAGTTAAAAGCCACCAACCGGACACCGCATTTACAAACTGCGATGTCCGGTTGTTTTTATTTTTCGCTGATGAATTTCTGGCGTTGTAAATCCTACGCAGCAAATTCAAAACGGCTGAGCGAAATAAATGGAGCGAACTATAAAACGCATAAAACGGTGAAAACTTGTTAAAGCGACAAAAAGCCGGATTTTAGCCAAAAAACGCGTTTCGTCTCACTGTCTTGAGTATACTTATTAAATGAAACGTTACTTCCGATAATTTATATTATGTCAACTAAAATATTTTCAACAAAAGAATGGCCTTTTCAAACAGCCCTTCTTCTGTCTTTTAGTGCTGTGAATAGCGATTTCGCATCATCTATGGGTATTGCTGCAGTAAACTGTGTACTGAGAGTGTACTGCAGAAATGCTCCACTTCATTTCTTCTTTATCGGTTCCAACTCCGGATCCCAGCGTTCTTCAGTCAACGCGTCCACAGTCCAGTCTGTATTCGTTTTTTCCTCAGTCGGCTCGAAACCATATTTGGTGCACAGATAACGCGCAGCTTCTAATATAATAACGATCTACAGGAATACATGCTGATAGCCTTAGTCCTGGTAAAATCCGGCGTGTATCTTCCGCAGATAAAAAAGTGCATTCATTTGAATGCACTTTTGACGTGGTTTTATTGATGAATTCACGCACTGGTTCTCACAGGCGGTCGTTTTTCATGTCCCTGACAGCTTGGATCGACAACCTCACCAAAAGAATCACGCACAGGAACAGCCCGGTATAAGCTGCGGTGTTCAGGTAGACCGCGTACACCGTATCGATAAACTGGGCAATCGCCAGCAACGCGGACGACACGAGACCGAACGTGATGCCCGTCATCAGCAGGATAAAGCGGGAAAACATCAACGCCACGAAATGGGCATTGGATTTGTCCGAGAAAATGTCGTGGTGCAGGATGATGCGCCCTCCCTCTACCCGGCGCAGCAGATGGTCCATGCGTTTCGGCAATTTCTTCAATTCCGGAATGACGAGGGCCAGCTCTTCTTCCAGCCGTTCTTTGACCTCGCGCGGCTCGCGGAATGGCTTTTTCAAGAAGGCTGTTTTGGTCTCTTTTGCGAACGTTTTCGCTTCGGTGAACATATCGAATCCTGGATCGATGGTGTGCAAGGTGCCATCTAATGTGATCAATGCCCGCAGCGCGATGCCGACTGACGGGTAAAAAGACAAGCCGAAATCCCGCACGACGTCAAAAATGGAATGGATCAGTTCATCGGTTGAGATCCGATCGACGTACGACACCCGCAGCAAGATCTGCCCGATGGCCTGTTCGAACTTTTGGCGGTCGATGTCCTTGTTGTCTTCGACGAGGTTGCTGACAGCGTCATAAATGATATCCGCATCGTTTTGCTGAACGCCGATGACGAATAAATTCAATGCATCCTGCTGCACTTTGGCCAAGCGGCCGACAGCACCGAAGTCCAGCAGCACCGGCAAGCCGTCCGTGCTATCGATGAAGATATTGCCGGGATGTGGATCGGCATGGAAAATGCCGGCGAACAGCATTTGTTCCAAATACGAGAACAGTACCGTTCTGGAGAAATCACGCGGCGGAACTTGAAACTTCTCGAAAACCTCTTTGCCTTTCGGTATGCTCTTGCCCTTGAAATATTCGAGAACGATTAAATTATAATTGCTGTACTCACGGTAAACATACGGTACTTTCACGATGTACGGGCTTTTCTTCAGAATGTTGGCGATTTGTATCGTATTTCGGATTTCAATTTCAAAATCGATTTCTTCCCGCAGCGCATTGGCGAATCCGATGGCGAGCTCCCGGAATCCAATCGTTGAAGCCCAGCTCGATTTCAGTGCCACCCATTCAGCAAATTCCACCAGAATATCCAGATCGTCGCGCATAATCGTCGAGATATCCGGCCGCAGCAGTTTGACGACCACTTCATCTCGATTTTTGCGAAGCACAGCGCGGTGCACCTGGCCGATGGAACCGGCGGCTAACGGTTCCATATCAAAAGATGCGAAAACCTCGTCAAATGTCTCAGGCAACGCTTTATGCAGCACTTCTTTCACTTGTTTCTCAGACAGCGGTACAACGTTCTGCTGGAGTTTTCCGAGCTCTTCGATAAATATCGGATGGAACAGATCGGAACGTGTCGATAGCGCTTGCCCGAATTTGATGAAGATGCCTCCGCTTTGCTCGAGCGTTTTGCGCAGCGCGATGGCTAATTCCCGTTCGTTTTCGCGGCGTCGCGCGTAATGGAGCGTACTGGAAATGCCGTTTTTCACCGCAATTTCGAGCACTTTGCTCAAGCGCTTCTGGCGCCGCCACAGATGCACCAGCCGTTTGACGAAAAACACCCGGCTCGTCAGCGTCGCCCCTCCGCCGCCGAAGCCGTTCGCTTCAAAAAGCTCGAAGAACAGAAAGAACAGCATTGAAATCATCAGCATGCTGCCAATCCATATGAGCGTGCTGGCATCAGTCACGGCGGATAAAAAGCCTTGCTCGAAATAATTTGTAAAACGCAGATAGGAATACCAGTACACGAGCGATGTCAGGGTGACGCCTAAAATCACCGACAACATGCGTTTGACGACATGGACCTTAGAGCCGATCAACCTGCCGCTGACATAAAAAATAAAAATCAGGACGGCCGCCATTTCAATGAAAATGCGCAAATAGACCATAGTTCCACCTCTTTCACAGTAGCGTTACGACCAATTAACTGAATAATAAGAGCTTTCTTACAGTATAGCAAAAAAACAGCCCCGGCAGGACCTCCTTCCTGTCCCGGACGAAGTACATTCTTAGAAATTTCATTACCAAAAGCACGTTTATTTATCATCGATTCCGGATCGTTGTTTTGCTACACTTGGACTTGCGTACAAAGCAGCCCTTTTATTTGGTGGTTTGCCTTCTTGTTTACTTGTTTTGAATTTATCAGAATAAATACCTTATGTAATAATCTACATGTACTTTTTTCCCATTAAAAAAGAAGGCCTGAGCCTTCCTTTTCCTTACACAGATGAAGCCAACAAAATGATGAACAGCACTACGACTACAATCACTACTACGCCAATTACTACAGCTGGGATCATGACCGTCGCAAAGCCTTTCCAGCTATTGAATTGGTGGGCTTCCCCGATTGCCTTACTTTGGATGATGATGCCCCAAATCGACAAGACGAATGATATAATTCCGAGCACAATCAGCGTCGTGAACCCTTCTCCGTTGCCGTTTTCCGCAAGTGGATCAACGAAATACGAATCCGGTGCCAAGGTCGCCCACGCCAATAAAATCGGCGCGATCCAAACATAAGGAATCATGGACACGGCAACCGCTTTGAACATTTCTATGTAGGTTGCTTTTCCTTTGAACAGTTTGCCGACCAGCAAATACAAAGCGGACAACAAAGCGGCACTCCCTAATCCGACCACTGGACCGAGTGTCAGCGAAAGCAAAAGAATCACCCAGCCGGCCACGCCTGCGCCAGCCCCGGAACTTTGCATCCCCATTAATCCGCTGCCGATGCCCGACAGCATGATGAGCATGATTGCGAATCCGGTTGTTTTTTCTTCGATAACATAGCGGGCCGTTTTGCGCGTTTTCAACCAAACCGCAGTGAACGGATTGATGCGCTCTGTCTCGTGCTTCTCGTTAATGTCTATCATTGGATTTCCCCCTTGATGTTCTCTCTTTAATACGGCGCAAAAGCTTGATGGTTTCAATAATATACCAAAAATCCCTTTGCGTTTTACCGCTTTTTTCTTTCTTGTTGCGTTTTTGATTTTTATGATAGTATCCTTAAGTAGTTTAGTACATTTACACTTTTTTATTCATTAATCCCGGAAGTCCTGCGGGTTTTCAATGTATAACGCCACCGCTCCGCATCCGCTGCAGACAGCAGCTCTCGGCTCAGCTGTGGCGTTGTTGAATAATCCGCGCTTTTTTTGGGTGATTTTCAAGCCGTACAGGGCACCTTTGACGGTGACCTGCAAACCTTCGGCCATGGCCCCTTGGCAGTTTGGGCATTGTCTCATTGATTTTTCTCCCGCTTTACCGCTTCCGCTTCCACGAGGTCCATAAATTCGTTGACGGTATCCATATTGCTTTTTGAACCGCCCATTCTCAACATTGTCCGCCCCATCAGATTCGTGCCGCGGTTCGATCCTTCATAAACGAAGCGTGTTTGCTGCTCACTGATTTTCTGGAGCCGGAACTGCAAATCGATTTCGAAAAGGTTGGCCAGCACAAAATGCAATTGCTTCAGTTTTTCATCCGGCGTGTCTTTATACGCCACCGTTTCCACGATATACGTTTCGAGCCGGCTGCCTTGGCGGTACGTCTGTTCATGCTTGGCGCCGACTTCGTCTTCCCGTTTCTCGATCAAGCTGTGACGCTCCAGCTTTGGCATGATCTTCTGTATATGGGCGTCTTTGAACAACTCCCAGACCTTTTCGATATTGGCGTCGATGATGCGCTTTTGCTTCCATTCGATCATGCCATTGCCCCCTTTTTCTGCTCTTCTGTCTTACTCTATTTTCTGTGCTTCATCTCTAACCCGCTCCATGAACGCCCGGGCTGTCGCTTGGCGGCTTTTCTTGCTGCCGGCAAGCAGCAGCATTTTAGCAGAAGCTGAAAGCCCTTTATTGAATCCGGAATAAATGAAACGGGTTTTGCCCGGTCCCAGTTTTTCAAGCGTGTATGAATAATTCACGACAATCGATTGGCCCATCAGAAATTCGACCTTCCGCTCTTTGCGCTCAGGCGTATCTGAATATGCCTTCGTCTCCACAACATAGCTCATGAGCTGTTTGCCTTCGTAATAGCTTTGGCTGTGTTTCGCGCCTGCCTGGTCGTCAAGCCCCTCTAAGAGTTCATGGCTATGGATCTTCGGCATAATTTTCTGGACGTTGCGGTCCTGGAACAACAGCCAGACTTTGTCGATATCCCGATCGATGACGATCTCTTCTTTCCATTTCACCATTCCCTAAAACCCTCCCAGATTCTTTTCTGCTGTTATCGATAACGATTTATTCTATTCTCAGAACGGATTGGTGGCCCACTGGCTTGATGAGGGAATGAATATCCGCGGATGCAGTTTCAGCTGTGCCACGATATACTCGGCAATGTCTTCAGGCTGCATGAATTTCTCGTCGCTAGCTTCAGGTTTTGCGCTGCTGC
>DATISS010000182.1:0-7391 GCA_035468565.1 Planococcus sp. (in: firmicutes) | reverse complement strand
GGGATGCCAATTCGATGTCTCGAGAAGCCATTCCATGTCTTCCGCGGCTTTTCTGGGATTTGACCGTTCAATTCCGGCGTAAAGCCAGATGATGGAGCCGAGGACATTTTCCCATAAGATGATTGGCGAAATTTTGGCGTGTTGGCGAAATTCCTGGATCAGGGAATCGACCTGTTCGACAAGCACATAATGCATCGCTTCATGACGTTGATGGGGCTGGATTTGTTTAAAGTAAGCTGAAGATGCATGCGTCTGCAGCAAGTGTAGGCCGTAATTAAAGCTGCGGTCGAATTTCAATTCCTTCCAGGAACAAGCGAAATAAGCATTCTGATGCGCCAGCAGATCGAACTGAGCGGAGATGAAAAGTGCGTATTGGCGGAAGAAATACGAAATCGCCACTCCGTCGTTGTCTGTTTGGGCCCATTTTTTCAACTCCGTAATCACACTCGGGAAATCTGCCGATAGCGCCTGCTGCGGTTCGCGGTCCACTGAAACCGATTGGGCAGTAAGTGTATATTTTAGCTGTTGCGGAAAAGCCATCTGGCGTCACCCCTTTTTTTATATGCTACGGTATGGCGGGAGGATTTGCAAAACACAAAGGCGAATGAATAAAGTGGAGCTTTCAAAGAAACAGAGAAGCTGGAGGAGGAATCGGAATGACATTCAATATCAAAAAAATAGATCATGTTCAGGTAGCTGCACCTAAAGGCTGCGAGGAAGAAGCGCGCAACTTTTACGGCAGAATTTTGGGGATGAAAGAATTGGAAAAGCCGGAACCGTTGCAAGCAAGAGGCGGGGCTTGGTTTGAATTTCCAGGATTTCAGCTTCATGTCGGTGTGGAAGAACCGTTCGAGCCGGCAAAAAAAGCGCATCCTGCGTTTGTCGTAGAAGGGTTTGATGAATTGAAAGCCCATCTGGTGGAAAATGGAGTTACCGTAAAAGATGACACGAGCATTCCAGGAAGCACCCGATTTTTCGCGGCGGATCCATTCGGCAACCGCCTGGAATTCCTGAAACAAGCGATGTCGCAGTAAATAGAAAAAGCATGTCCTTTCGCCTTTTAAATGGCGGAAGGGACATGCTTTTATTCTTTTTCAGTTCATTTGAAAATTGCTTAAGAACTCTTAAACAGTCTGCAATGCTACAGCAGGGCCAAAGAATTCATAATGGATTTGTTCTTCGTTCATGCCAAGCGCGCGCAGTTCGCGAATCATGGCTTCCATGAATGGCACGGGTCCGCAAACGTAGACATCGCCTGTAATATCGACGTATTCCGCAAGAATCTCACGCGTGATATAGCCTGAAGGCTCATCAGAGTAAAGCGTTTTATAAGTTGCGTTGTCCATTGATTCTGTGTATTTCCGGATGTCTGCGTCGAAGGCCTGGAACGATTTATTGCGTGCAGCGTGCAAGAAGGCAGTCGGACGTTCCGGAGTCATCGTTGCTACGGTTTCGAACATGCTCATCATCGGTGTGATGCCGACGCCGCCGCTCACAAATGCTACTGGTGATTTTTTGTCAGTGTCCAGGACGAATTCGCCTGCTGGCGCGCTGGCTTCTAGGCGGTCGCCGATCTTCACTTCTTCGTGAAGGAAAACGGAAACGCGGCCATTTGGATCGTTATCCGCTTCGCGTTTGACAGAAATGCGGAACTCATCTTCTTTAGCAGCTTGTGACAAGCTGTATTGGCGGATCATCGTGTATTCTTCGCCTGGAATCGTCATGCGCACTGAAATATACTGGCCTGGCTGATAGGTAGGAACATTTGAGCCTTCAGCCGGTTTCAAGTAGAACGAAGTGATATTGCTGCTTTCTTCCACTTTGCGCGCAACGATAAAGTCTTTGAAGAATTTCCAGCCATTTTCCTGGCTCTCGATTTTTTCATACATATCAATTTCAACATTGATGAATGCGTCTGCAATGATGCCGTATGTTTCTGCCCAGGCATTAATGATGTCGTCAGTTGCAGCATCGCCCAATACTTCTTTAATCGCTTTCAACAGATACTCTCCGACAATCGGATAATGTTCCGGTTTTATGCCAAGGCTGACGTGTTTGTTGGCGATTTGGACTACGGCTGGAAGAATGGCTTCCAAATTATCGATATGCACTGCTGCTGCGTATACGGTATTTGCCAATGCAGCCTGCTGGCGTCCTTTTGCTTGGTTTGCATGGTTGAAGATATTTAAAAGTTCCGGATGTGCTTCGAACATATTTTTGTAAAAGACCGTCGTGATTGCAGTGCCGTGTACCTCTAATACAGGTACTGTCGCTTTGATAATTGATCTTGTTTGTTCTGATAACATTGTCAATCGCTCCCTTTGTTTGCTATAACTTGACTATATACCTCTTTGGTAATTAAAGATATATTTAAAATACATCTTTAAAATTTAAATAGATTTGAATTCACAAAAAAGCCACAAAAAAACAGGCTGTTTTCGCAGCCTGTTTATGTCGCTTCCTTTAAATGGGATAGCGCGTTTATTAATCATTTCGGCATGTCCATCGCGGGGCCGAAGAATTCGTAATGGATGTGGTCTTCGGGCATGCCGATATTGCGCAGTTCCCGGATCATGCTGACCATAAAAGGCACCGGTCCGCAGACGTAGGCTTCACCTGTGGGATCCACTGTCTCTTCGAGCAACGCGCGTGTGATGATGCCATCCGGTTCATCCGAGTACACGGTTTTATAGGTGACGTCCTTCATGTGTCCAGCGTATTGGCGGATGTCTTCATCAAATGCATGTTGGCTGCGGTTTCTTGCGCCGTGAAGGAAAGTGGTTCTTCGTTCAGGCGAAGAAATGGCCACACTCTCGAACATGCTCATCATTGGTGTGATGCCGACGCCGCCGCTGATAAATGCGACTGGATTTTTCTTCGTTTCATCCAGTACGAAGACGCCAGCGGGGGCGCTGGCTTCAAGCTGCTCGCCCGCATCAATCTCTTTGTGCAGGTAATTCGACACGACGCCGTTCGGATCGTTGTCCGCTTCCCGTTTGACTGAAATTCGGAATTCATCCGACTTTGAAGCCTGCGATAAACTATACTGGCGGATCATCGTGTATTTTTCGCCTGGAATAAGGACGCGCACCGAGATGTATTGGCCCGGCGTGTATTGCGGCACGTTCGATCCGTCGGCAGGTTTTAAATAGAATGAAGTGATTACTTCGCTTTCTTTCACTTTCCGGGCAACGGTGAAATCCTTGAAATAAATCCAGCCGTTTTCCTGCGCGGCCGTTTTCTGGTACATGCTTTTCTCAACGCTGATAAAGGCGTCCGCAATGACGCCGTAAGCGTCCGACCAAGCTTGGATGATTTCATCCGTCGCGGCTTCACCAAGCACTTCTTTCATAGCGAGCAGGAGATGCGCGCCGACAATGGGATAATGTTCAGCTTTGACGCCCAAGCTGACGTGCTTATGGCCAATCTGAATAACAGCGGGCATGATTTCTTCCAGGTTATCTATATGGATCGCAGCGGCATAAACTGTTTTCGCAAGCGCTGTCTGTTGCCGGCCTTGCGCTTGGTTCGCGTGGTTGAAAATGTTCAGCAATTCGGGATGTTCTTCGAACATGCGCCGGTAGAAAAGGGTAGTAATGGTAACACCATGATCTTCTAAAATAGGGGCAGTTGATTTGATGATTGTTCTGGTTTCTTCAGATAACATGAAATCCGCTCCTTTAAGAATGATGCGCCAATCCGGATTTCTTTTCCACCACTCCCTTAATAGGTATAATGGTGAGGCAGGGAAGGTGAAAAGATGAGACTGACGATGTACACCGATTACTCGTTGCGTGTGTTGCTGTATTTAGGCTCGAAACAAGATGGGAAATTATCGACGATACAGGAAATTTCCGATGCTTATAATATATCGAAAAATCATTTGATGAAAGTGGCGTTCGAACTCGGCAAAGCCGGCTTTATCCAGACCGTGCGCGGCCGCGGCGGCGGAATCCGTTTGGCAGATCTGCCGCAGAATATCAATGTCGGTACAGTCGTGCGCAAGATGGAAGATGACTTCCATTTGGTCGAATGCTTCGACCGCGAACATAACCGCTGCCCGATTGCGCCGGTTTGCGGACTGCGGGGCGTGCTTGGAAAAGCGCTGCACGCTTATCTGGCCGTGCTAGATGATTACACATTGGAAGATTTACTGGTCAACCGCGAAGGGCTGCGCCAGATTTTGAATACATAAAAACGGCTCGATTTTTCGAGCCGTTTTTATGTTTATAAATCGATGGACTGCGGCTCTTCGCCTTTTTTATTGATCAGCCGGACACGTGTTGGCTTGATCGCCAGTATCAAGAGGTTCGGGTCATCCGGCCCTGTAAACCAGCCTTTTAGATGGTCGTTCCAGACTTTGTCAATCATGCTGGCGTCGTCGTGCATGCCCATCTGGCCTTCGATTTCCAAGAAAGCATCCCCGACGCCTTCGCCTTCATAGCCAAGCAGGATGTGGGCATTCGGGTTATTTTCCAATTCATCGACTTTCTGTGTCTTTTTGCTGGTCGGAGTATATAAAGTGAATTCGTCATTAAAGAATGTCATATAGCGTGAATGTGGTTTGCTGTCCTTCACCGTCGACAAGACGCCGACACGGCTTGCATCCAAAATATTCAAAGCTTGCTGTTTTAACTCAGATTGATTCATTTTTTCCACTCCTTTGATTTAATGTGATATTCCTGTTATTCCTGTTTAAGCCAATGCTAAACATAAAAAGCCCGCAGAGCGCGGGCTTAATGGACAGTTTCTATTTCTTTAGGCGTGCGGTTGAATGCGCTTGGCAGCACCATCCCTACCAAAATGACGCCAATGCCGACAATTTGGAGAGGGGTCAGCGTTTCGCTTAAAATCAGCACCGACGCAATAATGGCCACCGGCAATTCCATTGCGCTTAAAATGGACGCGAGGCCCGAACCGGTATGGGGGACCGCGATGGAAAAAAAGTAGATTGGCATGACGATGCCGAAAAATCCAAGCAGCAATCCATAAATCCATAAGCCTTCAGAAAAAAGGCGGCCGTTCCAAACGATTTCCGGCGTCTGGAACATTCCAACGACGATTGCTGCAAATAGGGAAACGTAGAATAGGCGTGCGGACGTATCCATGTCTTCGACCTTTTTGCCGTTGACAAACATGAAGGCTGAGAAACAAAAGGCGGCGCCGATTCCCCATGCCCATCCTTGCCAGGCAATCGCGCTGAGATCGGTATCGATGACCCCGGCGGCGAGCAACGTACCCCCGAATAATAAAACAAGGGAAAGCGTTTCAGCACGTTTCAGCCGTCGCCGTTTTACGATACAGTCCAAAAACATGCCAATCCAAGTGAATTGGAAAAGCAGGACGACGGCAAGGGAAGCTGGGAGGTATTCCAGCGATTGGCCATAGACCATTCCTGTCGCTGCTGTGCAAGCGCCGGATAACGCGAGTATTTTCCAGCCGCGGATGCGCGGGAATTTGCGTTGTGTAACTGCAAATAAGAGGGCTGCTAAAAAGAAGCCCACAAAATATTGGCTGGTAACTGCTTCTGCTGCTGTAAAACCATTCTCCATCGCCACTTTGATAATGGTGGAAAGAACGCCATAACAGCTTGCTGCAACAACTACCATGACCGGGTAAATCCAGTTTTTCATGATAAGACACTCCTGTTCATCAAGATATCATATCATAAAAAAACAGCCCGGCGTCAGCCGAACTGTTCTTCAGAAAAGTAGCTTTATTCAGCCCTTTTATCCCGGGAATTTTTCTTCACTGGATGAATTATCCTTTGTTGCGCGGGGATTTTCTTCGTCTTTCACACCCTGCTTCAAATCTTCAAGTGGAATGGCATCCACCGTTTCTTCTTCCTTGAACATTTCATGCATTGTTTTCTTATCGGTCTTGACTTGCTCAGGATTATCCATCGGAGCGCCTGTACGTTTTTCGCGTTTTTCTTCTAAAGGTTTTTTATCTGGCAAAGAAAGCACCTCTTCCTTTTAATGTGTTAGTTATTCATTCCTTTAATCGGCGTTTTTAAAACATTTCCCGCCCAAACTGAACGTTTGTGACTATAAAGAGGGGATTTTGTTACGTGCCTAAACGTTTGTCTAACGTTATGGTAAAATAAAATAAAATGAAGTATGAGAGGAGTTTTCAAATGGCTACAATTTCTTCAATAAAGGTTGGAGGCTTGAGTTTCGAATGGAATCTGGAAGAAGGCAGGTTCTTATTCGAAGGGCAGGATTCGGTCCTGTTTTGGACTTCCACCGCTTTAAAAACGTTTTTTGATACAATTGAAGAAATTTCAGGGCAAGATGCGGCGAATATCGTGATGGAAACGACCGGATTCCGCCAAGGATCATTGGTGGGGCACTACTTTTCGGGGATGAAGGATGTTACGGTTTCCGGCGCAGCTGGGCTCATTACAAATACATATGCTTCCGCTGGCTGGGGGCTTGCTGAAATCAGCGAATTGGACGAACAGCAAAAAACGCTGAAAGTGAGTTTGAAAAACAGCTGGGAACATAAGATGAACGTGGCGCAAGGGAAGAAATCCGGCGGTTGTTTCCTGCCGGCGCATTATGCCGGAATTTTCACCGAATTGTTCGGGGAGAACATCTGGTACCGGGTGCTGCACCACCAGATAGAAGGCTTTAGCGAAACGCTTGTTGAATATTACCCTTCCGACGAAAACATCGAGAAGAATATCCATCGTTTGGCACGCGAAAAGGAAGCGGAAGAAATTCAGCGTCTGGAACTTCAAGTGGAAGAGAAGACCGCTGAACTCAACGCCCTTATCAATGAAATTTCGTCGCCGATCATTCCGGTGCTCGATGGTATTGTTGTCGTGCCGCTGCTTGGAACATACGACGAAGCGCGTGCGGAAGAACTGCTCGTGAAAACATTGCAAAATCTGCCGAGATACAAAGCGAAATACCTCGTTCTGGATTTGACAGGGCTGAACGCAGAATTCACGCATCAAGCGGCAAGCCTGATTGACAAAATGGGCTCCACCGCCTCGTTGATCGGAAGCCAAACCATCCTGGTCGGCATATCCCCTCAAATGGGTATGATCATTACCGAAACCGGCTTGAATTTATCAAAATTCGAATGCTTTCAAACCCTGCAGCACGGCATCCATTATGCACTGGCACAAAATGGGAGAAGTATAGTATGAAAAGCGGAAGTGCCCGTTTAGTCCCGACAAGCGCTGGAAGACTGAGCAGTAATGGCGCTCTTTGCCATTGCTGGACAGTCTGAAGCGACTCGAGGGACTGGGCACTGCAGCTAGACAACAAAAAAAGCGCCCGCGGGCGCTTTTTTTATTTTGCCGATTGAACGATTTCGATGATGACCTGTGTTGCTTTTTCCATGTTTTCAGCTGAGATGAATTCGTATTTTCCGTGGTAGTT
>DATISS010000181.1:0-72358 GCA_035468565.1 Planococcus sp. (in: firmicutes) | reverse complement strand
GCGTTTGAAACATCGACGACATGCAATAGCAGATCCGAGTTGCGCGCTTCTTCCAGCGTGGAGCGGAAAGCCTTCACGAGATGATGCGGCAGCTTGCTGACAAAGCCGACTGTATCCGACAATAGAAAATGCTTATGGTCTTCGAGCACGATTTTCCTGACCGAAGTATCGAGTGTAGCGAACAGCATATCTTTTTCAAACACTTTTTTCTCTTCACCTTGCCCTGTTTTTGCCAACATTCCATTCATGATCGTCGATTTGCCGGCATTGGTATAGCCGACAAGCGAAACGACCGGCGTGCCTGTGCGGGTCCGCTGTTTGCGCTGCGTTTCGCGCTGCGCACGGATGTGTTCCAGTTCTTTATGAAGTTTCGATAATTGGTCTTCGATTTTCCGGCGATCGAGTTCCAATTTCGTTTCACCGGCACCACGGTTCGAGAAGCCCCCGCTGCTGCCGCCGCCTTGGCGCCCAAGTGAAGCACGCAAGCCGACAAGTCGCGGAAGCATGTATTGCAGTTGAGCCAACTCTACCTGCACTTGTGCTTCTCGCGTTTTTGCGCGGCGCGAAAAAATATCCAAGATGAGCATCGTCCGGTCAATGACTTTGCATTCCAATTCTTCTTCAAGATTCCGAATTTGCGATGGCGACAGCTCATCATTAAAAATGATAAGGTTCGCTTCTGCTTCTTCGTAGAACGCTTTGATTTCTTCGACTTTCCCTTTTCCTACATAGGTAGCGGGATGGATGCGATCTAAGTTCTGCATCACTTCCCCCACCACTTCGACTTCACAGGCTTCCGCTAAATTGCGCAGTTCTTCCATTTCGTATTCAAAATGGAGATCCTGCTGCAGCTGAACCCCTACAAGGATCGCTTTTTCCATTAATGTATCCATTCGTTTTCCTCCTCAGCCCGCGGAACTCTTTTCCCTCTATGACAAAAAGAAGAGTTTGCACTCTTCTTTCGATGCCATAAATTCCGTTCACTTATGCTTTGCTTCTCTTATCATATATTCCCGGTCTCCGGAACGCAATAAACCCCTTCTTCAAAAACGACGCGTTTTGTGCCGCCAGCAAGAAGAACTTCTTCCAGCCTTTCTTTTCTCCGCGCCGTTTCACGGAACTCAAATCGGCAATTTTCCACTTCAAGCTTACCTTGGAGAATTTTGCGGAACAGCGCCTCGCTTGCCGGAATATCATGGACGCCGAAGACACAAACTTCGACGCTGAGCTTTTCATTGTCAGGCTTAATGGCATCTCTTTCCCGCAACGCGCTATACCGCTCGCTGTCGCTTTGCCGCCATTCGATGAAAAACGGCGCCGATAAAGCATCTGTTACTTCCTGTTCGATAAAAAGCATTTTCCAGCGAATGGTTTCTCCGGTTCCGGTTTTGCGTTCAGCGTCCAATACGCCAGTCGTTTCAAATCCTTCTTTCCTGAGCCGTGTGTCGAGGCTGGCAATATCATCTGTCCGCAAACAAATCGTGCCTAACCCTTCCTCATCGTGCAGCAGCAGTTTTGTCAACGGATGGTTAGCCCGCTCGGCAACCGAAAGATCCGCCAGCGCAAGCCACTCGATATAACAATCTTTCATATAAAACAATGCGTTATGGGTGCCCCACTGGACGTGCTGTCCGCCCATCGCTGCATGGAATCCGTATGATCCCCATGCTTGGACAGCTTTTGCAGGCTCTAGTTTCGTAAAATGTACAATATGGTCTAAAAACATTGCTCCACCTCTTTTTCATTTTCTTCCTTAAAACTATATCCAAAAATTAAAGTAAAAGAAAAGTCCGAGCCTTTTAACTTAAAGGCTCGGACTTATGAAAAGATTATAATTTATCAGGTTTTTCTCTGATAAGGCGCTCTGTTTCATTGAATTCTTCTTCAATTTCAGCATTTTGTTTGAATGTCGCCAAACTAACAACAACTGCAACAATCGCACAGAGGAAGAACCCTGGGATAATCTCATAAAGATTAACGGCAAATTCCGCATCTAACATATCCCAGATAATAACCGTCAGAGCTCCGACAATCATTCCCGAAAGCGCGCCCCACGTAGTCAATTTGCGCCAGAACAATGATAGAAGGATAATCGGTCCGAAAGCGGCTCCGAAGCCGGCCCAAGCATAAGCGACCAAATCCAGTATCGTATTATTCTGCTCCCAAGCAAGGAACCCTGCAATTAAAGAGATGGCTAAAACCGCAAGACGGCCCAATGTAACGTATTTTTTATCAGAAGCGACTTTCTTAAAAGCGATTTTGTATAAATCCTCCACTAATGCGGACGAAGTTACAATCAACTGGGAAGAAATCGTGCTCATGATCGCCGCAAGTACGGCAGCCAGCATAAAGCCAGCGATCAGTGGATGGAAGAAAATTTGGCCAAGGACGATGAATACACCTTCCGGATCAGCCAATGTCGCATCCGGGTTTTGTTGAAAATAGGCAATACCGACCAAAGCCGTTGATACTGCACCGATTAAACTTAAAATCATCCAGCTGATGCCAATGCGGCGAGCCTGGCGAACTTCTTTCAACGAACCGATCGCCATAAAACGGACGATGATATGCGGTTGGCCAAAATAACCCAGCCCCCAAGCAGCAGCTGAAATGATTCCGATAAGCGACGCGCCTGTCAGGCTGAGCATCGCCGGATCCACCGAGCGGATAGTGTCTGCGGTTTCCGCAAAACCACCCGTTTTAAAAACACCGATGATCGGGACCGCAATCAGCGCAAGGAACATCATTAACCCCTGCACAAAGTCTGTGTAGCTAACTGCGAGAAATCCGCCGAATAATGTGTAGGCGACAACAACGCCCGATACAATCAGCAGACCAAGATGATAGTCAAGGCCGAAAGAACTCTCAAAGAAAACTCCTCCCGCAACCATTCCGGATGACACATAGAATGTAAAGAATACGAGAATGATGATACCTGAGACAATCCGCAGCAAACGCGAAGTATCTTTTAGGCGGTTTTCAAGAAAGCTGGGAATCGTGATTGAATCGCTTGTCACGAATGAATAAATCCGCAATCTTGGAGCAACGAAAAACCAGTTTAAATAAGCGCCTATAACTAGGCCGATGGCAATCCATCCTTCTACTAGACCGCTGACATAGATTGCACCAGGCAAGCCCATCAATAGCCATCCGGACATATCTGCCGCACCGGCGCTCAAAGCGCCGACCGCCGCGCCCAATCCGCGCCCGCCAAGCATGTAATCTGTCAAATTCACTGTCTTTTTGTAAGAATAATAACCGATCCATAACATAAGAGCCATGTAAATACCCAAAGCAATGATTTGATAAGTAGTATCTGACATCTTCCATCTCTCCTTTCGTCTATAGTTTATCATTATCTAAATTTTTTAACAGCAGAATTTTGTTTTACTGGTGCTTTAAATGGGGAAATTATAGCCAAGGAGGCGATAGCCATGCCGTGGGATAAAAATGATTACCCAGATTCATTCAAAAACTTGAATGCCGCTGTGCGGGACAAGGCCATTGAAATAGCGAACGCCCTTTTAAGAGACGGCTATGAAGAAGGGCGCGCGATTCCGATTGCCATGGACCGTGCAAGGAAAAGTGTCGAAGGCGGCGAAGAGAAGGTTGTTTTTGAAATCAGGGCACATGACGAAGGCTGGCAGCTCAAGAAAAAAGACAGTAAAAAAGCGCTTTTGATCGAAGACACCAAAGAAGAGTTGATGGGCGAAGCCAAACGCTACGCCAACAAGCATCATGGTGAATTGCATATTTACACGAAAGACGGTTCTCTTGAAGAGAAATTATACGAAACTTAATAAGAAATCCGCCGCCTATGCAGGCGACGGATTTCTTATTTGAACCAGCCTTTTTCCTTGAAACGGGAAATAGCTTCAATGCGGTTCCCGACTTCCAGCTTATCCAAAATTGTCGAAATGTAATTCCGGACAGTGCCGGTGGTGATGAACAATTCTTTCGCAATCTCTTTTGTGCTCTTGCCTTCCGCAATCAATTCCATGACCTGATTTTCCCTTTCTGTCAGCGGATTTGCATCCGCGTAAACAAGGTCGACCAGTTCCGGCGCGTAAATGCGGCGCCCTTCCATGATTGTCCGGATCGAGGCAGCCAAGTCTTCACTCGGGCTGTCTTTCAACAAATAGCCGCTGACCCCCGCTTTCCGCGCCCGTTCAAAATAGCCAGAGCGGGCAAACGTCGTCAAAATGATTATTTTGCAGGGTTCGTCTTTTAGCGCCTCGGCGGCATCCAGCCCGCTCTTGACAGGCATTTCGATGTCCGTGATGACGATGTCCGGCTGCAGCTTCTTGACCAGCTCGATCGTCTCTTCACCGTTCGTCGCTTTTCCCACGACTTCCATATCTTCTTCCAGGTCGAGCAGCGACCCGAGCGCTCCGAGCATCATGCGCTGATCCTCAGCCAATACGATCCGTATCACACCAATTCCTCCTTCGGCTCTTTATAAAGAATTACATTCGGAACACGGATGTTCAAAGTGATGCCATCCACCTTCTTGATTTCCACGCTGCCATTGACAAACTCCAGACGCTCACGCATTCCGGCAAGCCCATTGCCTTGGTTCCAGTGGTTGCCTTCAATGCCGACGCCGTCGTCCTGGACCTGCACCAGAATTTCTTGTGCATTTTGTTTGACCAGGATGCTGCAGCGGCTTGCGCGGCTATGCTTGACGACATTCGTCACCGCTTCCTTCAGGCACATGCTCAGGACATTTTCCACCAATAGCGGCGTGTTGTTGAGCTTGGGATTTCCGTATAACACAAAATCGATGTCTGCCGCTTTCAGGATTTGCTGAATCCGCAGCAGTTCGTCTTCAAGCTTCGTGCCCCTCATATCCGACACCAGTTCACGCACTTCTTTCAAAGCGGTCCGTGCAGTCTGGCGGATATCATTAATTTCGTTCATCGCGGCTTCCGGATTCCGCTGCATCAGCTTTCCGGCCAAATCGCTTTTCAGGCCGATAAGCGACAGCTTCTGCCCGAGCGTATCATGCAGATCGCGCGCTATCCGTTCGCGCTCCTCGATGATAATCAGTTGGGAAATCCGTTTATTGGCATCTTCCAACTGCCCTTCCAGCTTTTCACGTTTATGCCGGTTGTAGGTGTTGAATGGCAGCAGGATAATCCCTAAAATGCTCAAGACAATGAACGGCAATTGAGCCGTATAAAGCGCTTCGTGAAGTATCATTCCGATTGTCAATGCCAGGATAGTAGTTCCGATATGGATTCCATAAACAATGAAGAATCCGACTTTGTTGCGGATATTGCCGATGAAAAACGCCAGGAAAATAGACAGATACACATAGCCGAACAGAAAAATCATGCCGATGTTAATCGCTATTTCAACGCCGATCCATACATACATGAATCCGCTTTTCGAGTTGAATGACAGCCGGTACGCCAAAAAGAACAGCGCCAACGACAAAATCCCTAATGTGATTTCAAGAGGCGATGAAGAACGGAAGATGAAAAAGAATGGCAGGATACAGAAGATCACCCAGGCGTATAAGCTGAGCCACGGGTTTTTCGGAAATATTTGGTACCAGCTTTGCATAATTTCGCTCCTCGATTCACTATTATTCTTTATCATATCAAATAATGGAAAAAAGAAAAAACCATTCATCAGAATGGTTTTTTCTTTAAGCGATTACGCTGCAATTTTGTTTTCGTTCAGTAAATGCTTGATATCACCGAAAGTGACAAACGTTTTGTTTTTCGCGTCATATAATTTAAAGCTTAATGATTTAAGGCTTGATTTGATGGTAATTGTTGTCGCTTGTTGAAGCGGCGGAGTGGAATCGTGCGCTTTTTCCAAATTGTAGTTCGGAACACGCGGGCTTAAATGGTGCACGTGGTGGAAACCGATATTCCCGGTTACCCATTGAAGCACTTTTGGAAGCTTGTAATATGAACTTCCTTCTACAGCCGCTTTCACGTAATCCCATTCGCTTTCGTCTTCAAAATACGAATCTTCGAATGTGTGCTGCACATAGAACAACCAAATGCCCAACGCCCCTGCAATAAACATTGTTAACCCTTGAACGATTACAAATGCCTGCCAGCCGATTGCCCAGATAAGCAATGAGTAGATAACAACTAGGGAGATATTGATCAAATACGTGTTATTGCGTTCTTTTTTGCGTGCATCTTTACGGTTGAAACGGCTTGAAATCAACACTAGGAATAACGGGCCGATACCGAACATAACCAGCGGGTTGCGGTACATGCGGTATTTGAACCGTTCCCATTTTGAAGCTTCAACGTACTCCTCGATTGTCATGACCCAAATATCGCCGACACCGCGTTTGTCGAGGTTTCCGCTTGAAGCATGGTGGATCGAGTGCTCGCGTTTCCATTTTTCATAAGCAAAAAGCGTCAGAATGCCCGTAATTGTACCGACTACAGCGTTCGCTTTTTTGTTTTTGAAGAATGATCCGTGTGTGCAGTCATGGAAGATGATGAATGTGCGGATGACGAATCCGGCAGCAATAGCTGAGAATCCGATTGTCAGCCAAATCGAGATATCCAATGTCAGGTAAGCCAAAACCCACGAAATGATGAATGGCGGAATGGTGTTCATTATTTGGCGTACACTTGCTTTTACGTCTGACCCTTCGAAAGGGGCGATGAATTTACGCAATTGTGCTGTTTTTTCTCTGCTCATGCTCTTCCTCCTACTATCCATGCCCAAGCGGCTGGATAACTTATTATCCTAATCATAAAGATTCCTGCACTGACAAAAAAGGCATAAACGCCTGTTTAATACATGACACTTGTCATGTATTTCGCAAACCTCACTTAGTGCTTTTTTGCAAATGCAGTATACTGGAAATAAGAAGAAATATGGAAGAGAGGTGTTTTTATGACTGGCACACTGACAATCATCATGATTTTTTCAATCCCTCTAGTCGCTATTATCGGTTCCTACTGGCTCAAACACGCCGAAATGAAAAATCAATGGATTATGGAAGAGCAGGAGCTCGAAAAAATCAAACACGAAAACTTCATCCTAGAAACCGAGAAGCTGCGCCTCGAACTTGAAAAGATGAAATTGGAGCAGGAGCAAAAAGGGCAGGATCTGTTGAAAAAATAAGAAAAAAGCATGCCGCGTTTGACCTTGCGGCATGCTTTTTTAGGCAAAGACATCTCTTTCAATTTGCTTCAATTCATAGAAATAAGCTTTTTTTCGCATCAAGTCGCTGTAGGTCCCGCTTTCAGCAATCCTTCCGCCATCCATGACAATAATCTGGTCCACCTGGCTAAGGGCAGCTAAATCGTGGCTCACGATGATGAAAGACTCCCCTTTTCCGCGGCTAAAAAGCTCCGAATAAATGGCTTGCGCAGTGACGCCATCTACTGAAGAGACCGGCTCATCAAGCAGCCAGAGCGGCTTTCTACGAAGTATTGCCCGGGCAATAGCCAAGCGCTGCTTTTGGCCACCGGATAGATTTTGGCCCCTTTCGCCCACTTTCATCGACAGCGCCAATTCATCCAGCTGGACCTGCGACAACGCCGCTTCCAATTGTTCATCGGACGCTAATTCATTGGCAATCAGCAGATTGCTTTTGATGGTTCCGAAAAAGAAATGATTTTCCTGAAGCACGGCATTCATGCTTTTCCATACTTCTTCTTGGTCAAGTGTTCCAAGTTCGCGTCCGCCAAGCTGGATTGTCCCCTTACTTGGCTCAACGATATTCAACAGAAGCTGGATGAGCGTGGATTTTCCTGAGCCGCTCGGACCGACAATTGCAGTTTTCGTACCTGCCGCAATATGCAGCGAGATATCGCTTAAAGCCGCGCGTTCTTCGCCTCCGTAAGTGAAGCTGACACTGTTTAGCGTTATATCGAACGGCCATAGAGGAGGCAGTTCTTTCCCTTTCGAGGAAGGCGCAACCGGCGCAACTTCGTCCAAACGGCTGGCCGCTTTGCGGTTTTCTTCGAAATGAGCCGGAAATGCTGCCATTGGCGAGACGTTTTCAAATGCCCCCAACGAGATCATTACCAGCATGGCGAGGTACAAGCCATCCAATTCCCCCGAAGCTACAAAGTACGCGCCGAGGCCAAGAACAAAAAAGGACGTCAGGAGCGCGGCCAGCCCATTCACCGACTGGCTCAGGTTTTCTTCGAGTCCCTCCTTGCGCTTCTCGTCTACATAATATCCAGAGAAATTCTCCAGCAGCTGTTGTTTTTGTTCGAGCCGCTGATGGATTTTCAAATCACGGAAGCCATACAACAACTCGGCCGACTCTGTTGAAAGCGCAGCGCGGCTAGCCCTTGCAGCGTTATTGATGGTCCGTTGCCGCAGTGCAAAGACAGCCGGTATAGCAAAGACCGTCAAGAATGCGCCGGCGGCTATGACAGCTGCGATCCCAATCGAGAAATAAGCGCTGAAGAAAATTGTACTGAGAAATACGAGAAGCAGCACGACCGGTGGATAAAGGACGCGCAGCAGAAAATTCTGCAGGCTCTCGACATCGCCGACTATGCGCGCCAGCAGATCGCCGCTTCGGTACTGGCTAAAAATACCCGGTGCCAATGGCGATAGTTTTCCAAAAAAAGACGTACGCAAATTGCTGAGCATCGTGAACGTTGCTCGATGCGAAAACAGCCTTTCCGCGTAGCGGCTCAAAGCTGAAGCCAGGCCGAACAGTTTTAAGCACGCACCCATGATGATTAAAATCGTCATCTGGGAAGTTAAAGCAGCACGCGAAATCAAGTAGCCGCTGGAAGCCAGCAGCGCGACTCCTGCAACGCCTGCCAGAAAGCCGAAGAACACCGCGAGCGCCACATCCCTTTTTTCACGGAACGTCAAAAATAACATCTGTTTTAATCCACTCATTGCAGGACACCTCCGAATTGCGCGTCGATCATTTCCCGGTACAAAGGCTGAGAAACCAATAGTTCCGCGTGTGAGCCGGCTCCAGCCAGCTTGCCGCCATCAAGGACGATAATCATATCAGCCTTTTTGATCGTGTGGAGCCGATGGGCAACGGTCAGTACGGTCGCTCGTTTGCCAAGTTCCGCCATGGATTCTTGTAAAATCCGTTCGGTTTTCAAGTCCAGGCCGGTTGTCGGTTCATCGAACAATATGAGGGACGGTTGCTTTAAGAAAGCACGCGCTAAAGCGATACGCTGTTTCTCGCCTCCGGACAGTCCTCTTCCGGCTTCGCCGACCGGAGTATCCAGCCCTTGTTTCAAGGTCAAGACCATTTCAGCGATTCCCGCTTGTTTTGCGGCTGCCATAATTTCTTCGTCGTCTACTTTCCGTCCGGCGCCCAAAGCGATATTCTCTTTGATAGACCCGGCGAATAAATACGGATTTTGTGAAATATAACTCATCTGGCTGAACCAGGACTGCTCCGATACGTCTTGTCTGTCCATCCCATCCACCAGCAGGCGGCCTCCAGTCAGCGGCAGCAGACCGGCTATCGCATGCAGCAGCGTTGTTTTGCCCGAGCCGCTTTTGCCGATGAACGCAACATGGCTGAACGCTGGAATCTGCAGTGTGGCGGGGCCAAGGGAAAAACCGTCTCCGTATTGGAATTCGAGTTCTTCCAATTCCAACCGCCCTGGACTTTGCGCCAACTCGGTGTTCCCGAAACGGACCGGTTCGGTCTTTTTCGTTAATTCCTCTGATAACCGGCCAGCCGCAGCGGCACTGCTTCTGCCCGTGTGGAACGCACTGCCGAAATCTTTCAGCATATTGAAAAAATCCGGCACAAGAATCATGACGAAAAACGCAGTAAAGAAAGTCAGGCTGTCGAATACGACAAGGCGCAGCCCGATTTCAAGCGCGATGATCCCCATGCTCAGCATCGATATATACTCGAGCATCAAAGAAGATAAAAATGCGGATTTCAGCACTTCCATCGTGGAATCGCGGAAATCGAGGCTGCTCTTTTTGATGGTCTCTTGTTGGCGGTCCGCCTGTCCCATCAGTTTCAATGTAGTGAGGCCTTGAAGGACGTCCAAAAACGTGCCCGAGAACTGCCCCAGCTTTTCCATCTGTTCGTCCGCTTTTTCTTTTGTGCGGATTCCCACAAGCGCCATGAATACTGGGATAAAAGGCGCTGTCACTAAAATGATCAGCCCTGTTATCCAATGCTGGTAAAAAATGACTGCCAGCAACATGACCGGAATGATGTAGGTTTGGATCATTTGCGGAATATATTTGCTGAAATAGCCATCCACTTCATCGACCGCATCCATGAGCAAGCTCACTTTGCGCCCCGATTGGCCATGTTCCGAAGCCAAAAGCGGGTCCGCAGCAAATGAAGAAATCAGTTGGCGGCGCAGCTTCCCTTTCACTTCGGCCGACAACTCGACTCCTGCACGGCCGATTGCATAGCCGCAAAAGGCGCGCAGCATAATGGCGCCCAATAACCCATATAAATATGGAATGATTTCTGCGAACGCAGCATCTTCAAGGAAAACGCCATTGACGGCCAGCACAAAAAACAAGGCTTGTGCGACCATTGCCACGCCTTTCCCAATTGATGCTGCCGTGAGCAGAACCATCCATTTTCTCTGTTCAAATGCGAGCTGTTTCAACTCCATTGTCCTATTCTTCCCTTCGATTGCTCATGACTCCATTATAAAGCAACTGACCTGCGTTGCCGTTTCCCGCGCATGGCTAGAACGGATAATTCACCATTTTGTTACAGCGGCGTTCACAAACTGCCGATTTTTCACCAAAATGCGAAAAAAGCCGCTGGACATCCAAGCGGTGTTCACATTATTGCTTGTTTTTTAGTGGATTCGTGTCCCGACGATCTTTCAAGAACGGATTGTCCGAGAGTCCAAAAAGCAGGAAAACAGGAGAAGCTCTCCCATTTCCCTGCCCGTATTTCACACTTCCGCTTTCCGGCTGAGTTCAGCTGCTTGCTCACGCAACTTGAATTTTTGGATTTTTCCGGATGCCGTCATCGGATAGTCCTTCGTGAATTCAAAATAGCGCGGTATTTTATGGCGGGAAATTTTGCCGGTGCAATATTCGCGCAGCCGCTCAGCATCAAGTTCTTCGCCTTCCTTGAGGATGATCCACGCCATCAGCTCTTCTCCGTATTTCTGATCCGGCACCCCCACCACTTGGACATCTTGGATAGCCGGATGGCGGTAAAGGAATTCCTCGATTTCGCGCGGATAAATGTTCTCTCCTCCCCGGATGACCATGTCTTTCATGCGGCCGGTTATGGCAATATAGCCGTCTTCGTCTTCAACGGCAATATCGCCTGTATGCAGCCAGCCATCGCTGTCAATCGCATTGCGGGTCGCTTCCTCGTTGTGGTAATAGCCTTTCATGATATGGTAGCCTCTTGTGCAAAGCTCTCCCGGAACGCCGGCAGGCACTTTTTCTCCGCTTGCCGGGTCGATGATCTTCACTTCGACTTCCGCATGGGGCTTGCCGACGGTCGACACCCGTTTTTCGATGTCATCGTCAGCGCGCGTCTGTGTAATGACGGGAGATGATTCGGTCTGGCCGTACGCAATCGTGATTTCTGCTGCTCCCATATCGCTGATCACTTTCTTCATGACTTCAATCGGGCACGGCGAACCGGCCATGATGCCTGTGCGCAGTGAAGATGTATTAAAGGATTCGAATTCCGGATGGTTCAACTCGGCGATGAACATCGTCGGTACGCCGTGAAGTGCCGTGCATTTTTCGTCCTGGACCATCTGCAGCACTTTTTTCGGTTCGAATTGTTCGGCGATGACCATGGTGGACGAATGGGTGACCGCCGCCATTGTTCCGAGCACACAGCCGAAGCAATGGAAGAACGGAACCGGAATGCACAGCCGATCTTTCTCAGTCAGGTTCATCGTATCGCCGACAAGTTTTCCGTTGTTGACGACGTTCAAATGCGTCAGCATGACGCCTTTCGGAAAGCCAGTCGTTCCTGAAGTGTATTGGATATTGATGACGTCTTCCGGCTCCATCGATTCAAAGCGTTCTTGCAGTTCCTGGTCCGAAACGCCGCTCGCAAAAGCTTCGAATTCGCTCCAAGTGTAAATGCCCGGATAGCCATTTTCAGACATGACAATGACCCGTTTGAAATGGGGCAGCCGGTTGCACTCTACAGCACCTTTCTCGGACGTTTCCAGCTCTGGGCAAACCGCATTCAGGATGTCGATGTAATTCGATCCTTTGAATTCCTCACCCAATATCAAGGTCGTAGCATCAGATTGCTTGAGCAAGTATTCCAGTTCACTGGACTGATAGCTTGTATTGACGGTTACCAGCACGCCGCCCATTTTGCCGGTGGCGAATTGGCTCAGCAGCCATTCCCGCTTGTTGTCAGACCAGATGGCGATATGCTCTCCCTTGCCGATGCCGATTCCCATGAATGCTTTTGCAAGGCGGTCCGTTTCCTCGTCAAATTCCTTATAGGTTTTCCGGATACCATGCTCCGGATAGACGTATGCCTCTGTTTCAGGATGCAGCGCCGCCTGCTCGCGCACAACTTGGCCGACCGTCTTTTGTAAAATAGCCATTTCCATTCCCCCCTTGATGTAAACGTTTTCAATCCACTTATGATTTTATCACAACATTCTAAATTATGTGATTGTCAGAAGCGGATTTTTCTAAACGCTGCAATCTCCCTTTTCTAGCCAGCCATGATAAAATGGAAGCATTATGTGCAACGAAAGGAAATCGAATGGACATCCAAACTATGAACGAACAATTGTCAGCCCGCATTTGCCGTCAGGAACTGGTGGCCGCCACCATCAGCCAGCCGCGCTTAAAATCACATGACATCAAACGCATCAAACTGAAGCCTGTGGAAATCAAAAACCAATACTTCATTCAATTCGAATACCAATATGAACATATATTGAAACATGAAAACCTGTCTCTGGATGAAGCAGCCGCGAAACTCGAATCTTTGTTCGAAGATTTCCGGCAGGGGCTCTTCCAATTCACGGCAGAAAAAGTGCAGCTCCAATTGTCGAAGAAGTTCAAGGTTTCGTGGAAAACCGAAGGGACGGCGGAAAAATCCGCTGAGCTTTCACATAACCGCAAGAAACGCTACCTGTTGGAGGACGGCACCCCCTATCCGTTCCTGGTGCGCCTCGGCGTCCAAAATTCCGACGGTACCGTAAAAAAGCAAAAATACGATAAATTCCGCCAGATCAATCGCTTTATTGAATTCATCGATGATGCACTTGAGCATCTTCCGAAAGACCAGGCGGTGCGGATTCTCGATTTCGGTTCCGGCAAATCGTATTTAACGTTTGCCTTGTACCATTACTTGCGCGTGGAAAAAGGGCTTGATCTGCGCGTCACCGGACTCGATTTGAAAAAGGAAGTCATTGAGGAATGCCAGCGCATCGCCGACGACCTTTCATACAGCCAGTTGGAGTTTTTGGTCGGCGACATCAACGATTACAACGAGGAATCCGCAGTAGACATGGTCGTCACGCTGCACGCTTGCGATGTAGCGACGGATATGGCTTTATCGCGCGCCGTAAAGTGGAACGCCAAAGTCATTTTGAGCGTCCCTTGCTGCCAGCATGAACTGAATAGCCAAATCGATGCGCCAGAACTCGGGGTCATGCTCCAGCATGGTTTGATCAAAGAGCGCTTCAGCGCACTGGCGACTGACTCCATCCGTGCGGAGCTGCTGTCACTTGTCGGCTATGAAACGCAATTGATGGAGTTTATCGACATCGAGAATACCCCGAAAAACATTTTGATCCGCGCCTATAAAACTGGCCGCAAGCCGGTACCTGGCCAATTCCAGCGGTACAAGGAATTTACCGGACTGCTTTCCGCAACACCTTTTCTTGAAAACGAATTAAAGGAGCTCCTATGAAACGGAAAAATCTTGTCAATGGCATGGTCCTCGCTTTCTCGGTCGTCTTGATCCGCTTTATCGATGTCCGGGTATACGATATGAATCTCTTGGTAACTTTATTGCTCACCGCCGGCCTTATTTTCGTCTTGATGAAAGTAGTCGACCGGGTTCCAGCTCTGGATGAACCAGTTTCCAAACGCACTGCGGCGATTACCAATACAATCGTCGTACTGACGATCTTCCTGGCATTTTTCGTCTTGGGCCTGTAACAGCGAAAACCGCCTTTCCATTTCGGAAAGGCGGTTTTTCTATGCGCTTCTATTCAAGGGCGGTTGGAATTAGGTTCTTCATCCGCTTCCTTATCTACTGCTTCCCGGATAAAACTTTTGACGGGTTCAAGCGTCAATTCCAATCCGCTTGTCTCCAGATGGTTTTGGAGATAATCGAGCTGATGCTCTTCAACTGCGTCAGACTGGAGATTCAGCACGTTGTTTATGTAGAGCATCCCTTCATTTGTCGCCATAGGCGCAGGAACGCCTTGCTGTTCCCGCTTTTCCACTTCTTCAATGCCGATGGCCAACCCTTCATCGATCAATTCTTTCATCAATTCCGTGTAGCGTTCCTGGCCCAATCCTTCAGAAAGCCTGGCGTCCAACGCTTTCACTTCATCTGTTGAAGCCCCGCGGTAATATTGGGCGTAATATGCCATCAACACTTGTTCCTTGTCCAAAAGCTCCGTCATGGAAATCCCTCCAGAAAATATCATTTACTGGCTTATTCCCTTTTTCGATGGGCATTATGCGTGCCAAAGAAGGATTCCGCCTTAAAAATCAAAACTAGCAAAATACTTGCCTTTATTTATTGGCCATCCAGTCGATTAAAGCTTCGGCCACTTGGTCTTGCTGCTCGTACGGGCCGATGTCGGCAGGCAAATCGTTTTTCTGCTCACCATATAAGCCGAATTGCGCATGATTGCCGCCAGCTATCTCGATGAATTCACTATTGGCCGAGAACAGCATCTGCCGCTCTTCGATATCTTGTGGAACCGTCAATCCATCATTCTCTGCAGAGACAGACAGCATCGGCAAATCACTTAACGCAAAATCGCCGGTCGGATATGCAGCCAAAAAATAAAGGCCGCCCAGTTCGTCCTGATGTTCTTCCGCGTATTGGGCAGCGGCTACACCGCCAAGGGAATGGCCGCCAATAAACCATTTTTCGACTGCCGGATGGGCTGCGATCACCTCGTCAGCTTTGCCCGCAGCCAGAATCGGAAACTTCAGCGGCATATCCGGTATGGAGACCGTATAGCCTGCCGATTGTAGTTTTCCAGCCAAATAGGCGTATGCGGCAGCTTCCACTTTCGCTCCCTGATACAGGATGATGCCCTTGCCGTTCGTTTTTTCCGCCCGGAAAATAAGGCCTGATTCATCCCTCTCGAGCGATTCAACATCCACGCGTTCTTTTAGTTCCGCGCTTGGTCCATAATCGAATTGCGCATAAATCACAAAACCGGCAATTGCCGCCAAAAGCAAGGCGATAGCTGCCAGCAACAGCCGGACGCTCCATTTCACCATAAGTTCCAGCTCCTCACTGTCCCTTTAATACGCAAGGCCGACCCGGCGCCGCATGAATTCCGGATGCTCGAGCAATTTATAGGCAAAAGCAGCCGTGTCGCCCACTGTAATCTCTTTGCCGCCTTCAGGAAGCAGCCCCTCTTCTGTCCGGTAATTGCCACGGGCTTCGCCGTCCGGCAGATAAGTCGGGCATACGACCGTCCAGTCCAATGCGCTTTTTTCCAGCTCGCGGTACATCTTTTCATGTTCTTCTGCTGCAAACGTCATCTTGCGGTTGGAGTCGCCGCCTTGATAGCGAAGCAACCCCGGCGACAGCCGGCTGTCAAGGATGCCCGCTGTGCCGATTGCAATGATGCGGGAAACGCCGTGCTTTTCCATCGCTTCAGAAATTAATGGAGCTGCTTCCGACAAGGTCGTTGTACGATCGGTTCCGATTGCACTGAAAACCGCTCCAGTGCCGGCAATCACCCGTTCAACATCTTCAGCGTTGCGCACGTCGCCAACAATCATTTCTAAATTCGGATGCGGTTGGAGTGTTGTCGAGCGCACGAGCGCTTTGACTCGGTGGCCGTCCGCCAGGGCCAGCTTTAGAATCTCCCCTCCGACGCGTCCAGTCGCACCGAAAATCGCGATATCCATATTCATCCCCCTCATTTAAAATGGTATCCTTTTTTCGCAAGCACTTCCTTGATGTCAGGGCGCCGCGCCTTGCTGAGGAACTGCGCCATCTGCTGCGTCCACGTCGCCTGTTTTTGGTTGGTGCTGCGCGCTTCGTAATACTTTTGCATCGTAGCATCATATGCCGGCAATAACGTGCTGTATTTTTCTTCATCGTATTCATTTTCATGCAAAATCGCTTCCACCGGCAAACGAGGTTTCACTTCATTCGCTTCGTTCGGCACGCCGATCGTCAAACCATAGATAGGAAAAACGCCATCAGGCAGGCCGACCAAGTCGCTGATCGCTTCCATATTATTGCGCACACCCCCGATATAGCAGATGCCGTAGCCTTTCGATTCCGCCGCAAGCGCCAGATTCTGTGCCAGCAGCCCGACGTCCGTTACTGCAACGAGCAGGTTTTCCGCTTGGTCGAAGA
The DNA here is from genome assembly GCA_035468565.1 of Planococcus sp. (in: firmicutes). Taxonomy (GTDB): domain Bacteria; phylum Bacillota; class Bacilli; order Bacillales_A; family Planococcaceae; genus Planococcus. The sequence continues at coordinate 55,875 of DATISS010000181.1, read as the reverse complement.
CAATCGATTCTCCCTGCAATTCAACAGCATGCTTCAAGCGGTTGTAATCGGCGCACATCAAAAGAACTGCACCCGCGCCTTCCATTTGCTGTGCATTTTTGGACAATTCGCCGAGCTTTTTGCGCTTGTCCCGGTCCGTCACCCATACGATTGAATAGGCTTGCACAAAATGCGATGTTGCTGCGTGCTGGGCAGCCTCGATCAGTTCGCTTAGCTCCTCCCGGCTCAATTGCTTGTCTTTGTAATCACGCACTGAAGCGTGGGATTTCATCAATTCAATAACCATTCTGCATTGCCCCTTTCCAGTCTTTCCTCTATCCTATCAAAAACTTTCAGCAGATACCCTCACAACGATTTTTGGTACAATAAATTCAGAGGGGTGAAACGATTGAAACAGCTTAAATCCGCTTTTTCCATTCTTTTTTTACTGGTCCTTGGCGGTTTTTCATTTATATGGATTCAGAGGGAAATGGAGTTCCGCGAAGAATTAAAGCAGCGCCCGATGCCGTCAGGATTGCACCCCATAATTGAAGAAAAGCGCGACGAACTCATCCGGCTGGCTTCAGCAGCCGGCATCGAGATCATCATCACCGATGGTTTCCGGTCGCAGGGCGAACAAGACAGGCTGCATGCCCAGGGGCGGAGTGCGCCAGGCAATGTCGTGACGCAAGTGCAAGGCGGCGGTTCGTTTCATAATTACGGACTTGCCATCGATTTTGCTTTGCGGGATGGCAACGGCGGCGTCGTATGGGACATTGAACGCGACGCCAATGGCAACGGCCAGAGCGACTGGTTCGAAGTAGCGGCTATCGGCAAAGAACTCGGTTTTTCATGGGGCGGCGATTGGCGGCGGTTCAAGGATTACCCGCATCTGGAAATGACTTTCGGCTTGTCGATCAAAGAGCTGCAGGATGGTTATCGGCCGGAAGACGTTTTGGATTAGGTTTCTTGTAACGCCCTCACGGCTGCTTCGTCTTATACAGTAAAGGGGCGATGCCGAATGCGCAAAACAAGTTTTCTTTTAATACTAGGCTCCATATTGATGGCAGGATGCGGCGCGCAGGGAAACTCAGGTGCAAAGTTTGAGGAATCTAAGGCAACGCCTGTTGCCGAAGCCAAAGAGGGTGATTTCATCTATCGCCTTACCTCAGAGAGCGATACGTTCGAAGCTGGCGGTCCCATCAGCATGTATGCGGAATTGGAATATACGGGAGAGCAAGAAAGCATCGACATTTATCACGCCGCTTCACCATTCTATTTTCTCCTGCACGAAAAAACAAAAAACTTCGAAATTCCTTATCCCATGAACGAACCGCTAATCATGACGACACTCGTTAAAGGTGAGCCGCTTCGTGAAGACTACCGCGGAAGCGGCGGCTATTCGGAAGAAGACCCGAAAGATTACCGGGAGTTTATCAAAAAGGTGATGGACGGCCAGTTTCCTGAAGGATTCTACGAAGTGGACGGATCCGCCAATTTCTATACTGGGAACCCAGAAGCGGACAAGACCGATTACGATATCCATGCCGCCATCAGTTTCAAAGTGGTTGAATAGAATGAAAAACCCGCCTGATTCCACTGGAATCAGGCGGGTTTTGTTGAATGCGGATGTATTGCTTGCGGGAAATTCTTATTTACTTGCAGAATAACCGATTTTATTTGCAGCAACCGTATTTTCCGTCTTCAATGTCTATAATTCTTGGCGCAGCGCCTGAATCACATTGATTTGCGTCGCTTTTCGCGCCGGACGCCATCCAGAAACCATAGCGACGCCAATGCTGATGGCTGATGAAATAGCGACCAACTGCCACGGAATGACGGAAATCAAGAGATTGAAATCCCCCATCTCTTCTTCGTCAAGCGAGCTCATGACGATCATCGGCACTAGCCAGTTCGCTAGCATACTGATGCCATAGGCAATGATGACTGCCAGGAAGGTGCCAATGATACCAATTGCCGCACTTTCCATAAGGAACAGGCGCTGAATCAATTTCGGTTGTGCGCCGATTGCTTTCATGACGCCAATTTCACGCGTGCGCTCTGTCACAGCCATCGTCATCGTATTGAAAATGCCGATCGAAGCGATCAAAATTGCAATCGTGCCGACAAAAATCAAACCTGCCTTCAATAGCGTGAAGAACATATTCATCGAACCCAACTCTTCTGTAACGGAATAGACGTAATAGCCATCCCTTTTCAGCTTTTCAGTAATGCCTTCTACATATTGCAATTCGTCCGCATAAACGAGCACTTCATGCGGTGTCTCTTCGGTTCCCAAGCTTTCCGCAATGGTTTTGCTCCATGATTCATCCGCATAAATCGAACTGTCCATCATCCAGTCTTTTGCTGGCTCTTCCGTAACTCCCGCTACCATGAATTCCCGGACAACAGGCTCTCCTTCTCCTTCATATGGCTTTAGCTCAATTTCAAAAGTCTGGCCGATTAAGCTGCCGGCAAAACCATCCAACTCTTTCCCTTCAGTAGTGTTGTCCCGCTCTTCCCGGATCAATAGTGAGCTGGCGAAATGATAGCCTACCAGGACCTCCCCTTCCGCTGAAGGCATCGCGCCTTCCGATAAAGCGAGCCCTGCCTTTTCTTCGTTTTCAAATTGGACAAACACCAAATCAGCATATGCGCTGCGCTCACCCAAGCGGGCCTCCCCTTCAGCCTGCGGCCGGCTGCGTTCAGCTACTGCTTTGACGTGTGGAATTTCGCGCATCGCTTCCGCTTCCTGGACTGTAATCGCATCTTCCGAATCTTTCTTGCCCGGCACTTCGATTTTGGTCACGGTCCGGTTTTCCAAGATATCGTCCGACAAGGTTTTGTGGAGTCCGAAGCCGACTGAAGCCAGGACAATGAGAAAAGCACAGCCCATTGTGGCTGCGAGTATCGTCGTTGCCATCCGTAGTTTGTTGCGTTTCATGTGCTGCGCGATAAATCCGAGCTGATCTTTAAATTGCATGGCGCTGCGTTCCTTTCGCCAATTTCCCATCATGCAGGCGGTACTGGCGGTGGGCAATTCCCGCCACTTCATCGTCATGGGTGATGATAACGAATGTCACCCCTAGGTCGCGGTTGAGCGAACGGATCAAGTCCAGTATTTCCTGCTCGGTCTCAGAGTCGAGGCTGCCGGTGGGCTCATCTGCCAGAATGACCGGCGGCTTGGTAATCAACGCACGAGCGATGCTGACGCGCTGCTGCTGGCCTCCCGACAACTCATTCGGGTAATGCCCGGCAACTGCCGACAAACCGACTTCCGCCATTATTTTTTCTACTGCTGCCTTCCGTTCCGGCGCTTTTATCCCTTTTATCTTCAACGGCAATTCAATGTTTTCGAAGGCATTCAGCGCAGGCATCAATTGAAAACTTTGAAAGATAAAGCCGAAATTCTTCAGCCGAAAATTTGCCATCGCGGATTCGTTCAGCGAAGATATTTCCTGGCCGCCGACTGCCACCATTCCTGATTCAGGCGCCATGAAGCCAGCCAGAATGTTCAATAACGTCGATTTTCCGGAACCGCTTTTCCCTAAAATAGCGGCAATCTCCCCTTGTTTGACGTGGAGCGTAATCTCTTCCAATACCGGAATTTTGCGTTCGTTCCCTTTTTTGCCAATAGCAAAAGAATGGGATAGCGTGTTAATTTCAATCATTTTTATGCCCCTTTCTACTTCCTGGCTTTAGTATAAGAGGAAAGTCTTAACAAACAGTACTGCCTTTTCTGAAGAATTCCTTAAGAATAGAGTAAGAGCCACAGAATAAGGGTAATTGAGTACTAAGTATTTAGTCATATAACATCTTATATAACGCGGAATCGCCATAGCACATGCATATATTGCGCAAAGGGGGCAAGCACATGAAACAGATTGCTGTCGTGATTCCGGCATATAAACCAGGCAGCAATTGCCTCGACTTGATCCAGGACATCCTGGCTGCCGGTTTTCCGCATATTATCGTCATCGATGACGGCAGCGGTCCCGCATATGCCGTTTTTTTCGATTCCCTTCTTTCCATCCCGCAAGCTACCGTGCTGCGGCATGCCGCAAATCAAGGGAAAGGGCGGGCCCTCAAAACTGCATTCCACTACATACTCAACGAACAGTTGCCGTTCGAAGCCATCATCACCGCTGATGCGGACGGCCAGCATCTGGTTTCGGATATGATTAAACTGAGTCGGGAAATGGTCGAAGAACCGAACCACGTCGTTCTTGGCGCGAGGGATTTCAACCATAAGGAAGTGCCTTTCCGTAGCCGCTTCGGCAATCGTTTTACCCGGCTGCTGTTCAGGCTGTCCACTGGAACCGTGCTGACCGATACCCAGACCGGGCTTCGGGGCATACCGGTCAAATACTTGCCGCGGCTGCTCGGCGTACTCGGCGAGCGCTTTGAATACGAGATGAACGTTTTGGCTGCATTGAAGAAAAATTACATCCCGATTTCAGAAGTCAGCATCCAAACTGTCTACCTTGATGCCAATAAATCGTCGCATTTCAATCCGCTCAAGGATTCATTCCATATTTATAAAGTGTTTCTGCTGTACGGAATTTCCGGTGCCGCTTCGTTCGGACTGGATATCGGACTTTACTGGATTTTCATCCAGCTGCTGCGCGACGAAGCTCCCGAGCTGTTCATCATTTTCGCGACCATTGCAGCACGTGTGCTGTCGTCGCTCTTCAATTACTACGTCAACCGCAACAAAGTGTTCAAACAAGGCAGCCGCCAGTCATTTTACCGCTATTACCTACTGGCTGGTTTCATCATGCTGATATCTGCGGCTTCCGTCCATCTGCTCTATACAGAATGGCTTGGCCACGGAGAAGTCATCCTGAAAGTGATGGTCGATACTGTGTTGTTCATCTTCGGATTTGTCGCCCAACGCGCCTGGGTATTCCGCAAAGACTAAAAAACCGCTGCCCTTTCGGACAGCGGTCTTTTGGTTATGTGAGTTCAAACAAGCGCTTGAGCTCTTCCTTATTTTCTTCAAAACCGATAAAATGGCGGGCCAGCCTGCGCTTTCCGAACAGGCCCTTCTTATAGAAAGCGAACAGCGGTACGATGCGGCTGCCGGAAATCTCTTTCATGTCCTTCTCCAAAGCCGGCTCCGCTTCGACATCCTTGTGTTCGTAGGAAATGCCATTGGACGCGAGATAGGACTTTGCATCCTGGCAATCGCTGCAGGTTGGGCGCGTATACAGCACCATTTCCAATCCATTGCTCATCTTCTATCCCTCCATTAACTTCAACTTAGGCAACCGCCGGTTTAAAGCCTTTGAGCCTCAAGGCATTGATCAGCACCGAGACTGAACTAAAACTCATTGCGGCGCCGGCAATCATCGGGCTTAACAATGGGCCTCCGAACAGATAGAGGATTCCCATCGCTACCGGGATGCCGAGAATATTATAGGCGAAAGCCCAGAACAGATTTTGTTTTACATTTTTAATCGTGGATTTGCTCAGGTCCACCGCAGTCAAGACATCCATCAAATCGCTTCTCATCAACACGATATCCGCTGATTCCATTGCCACATCAGTGCCGGAACCGATAGCGATGCCGACATCTGCCTGTGCCAATGCCGGAGCGTCGTTTATGCCGTCCCCGACCATCGCCACGATTTTGCCTTCTGCCTGAAGTTTTTTCACTTCGTCCGCTTTATCTTCGGGCAGGACTTCACTTAGGACACGGTCCACTCCGACCTGCTTGGCGATCGCTTCAGCGGTCAGTTTGTTATCACCCGTAAGCATAGCGACTTCGATGCCCATCTTCTGAAGCTTGCGGATTGCCAAGGCACTCGATTCCTTGATTGTGTCAGCCACTGCGATGACGCCCGCCAGTTTGCCGTCTGCGGCAATGAACATCAACGACTTGCCTTCGCCAGCCAAATTGTCGGCTGGTTCCGATAGGGCACTGAGCGAAATGTTTTGCTTGCTCATTAATTTACGATTGCCGATCGACACTTTGCGACCGTCTATCTCAACTTCAAGGCCGTGGCCCGGAATCGCCTTGAACGCTTCGCCTTTGGCAAGAGCCAGCCCTTTTCCAGCCGCTGCTTCAACGATCGCTTCCCCGATGGGATGTTCAGACCCTTTTTCAGCGGAAGCCGCTAGCGCCAGTAATTGTTCTTCCGACATTGTGCTGTCAGCCAACACAATATCGGTCACTTTCAATTTTCCTTCTGTAATGGTTCCTGTTTTATCAAAGACGATTGTTTGTATTTTATGGGTGGTTTCCAACGCTTCCCCGCTTTTGATCAAGACGCCATGTTCTGCGCCTTTCCCGGTGCCGACCATGATTGCTGTCGGCGTCGCGAGGCCAAGTGCGCACGGGCAGGCGATAACCAATACGGAAATGGTGATGGTCAGTGCAAAAACAGCTGTCTGTCCGCCGAAATACCAGGCCAAGCCAGAGATCAACGCCAAAACGATGACGACAGGCACAAAGTAAGCGGAGATGATGTCCGCCAATCGGGCAATTGGCGCTTTCGAGCCCTGTGCATCTTCTACCAATTTGATAATCCGCGCAAGTACCGTGTCTTTGCCGACTTTCGTCGCTCGGTAGCGGATCGCGCCATTCTTGTTGATGCTCGCTCCGACGATGGCATCTCCCGCAGCTTTGTCGCTAGGCAAGCTTTCACCTGAAATCATCGATTCATCGACGGAAGTGGTGCCTTCCGTGACAATCCCATCCACCGGCATTCTTTCACCGGGCTTGACGATGACGATATCTCCCACTGCCACTTCATCCACAGAGATTTCACGCTCTTCGCCGTCTCTGAATACGACAGCGGATTTCGGTGTCATGCCCATCAATTTTTTGATGGCCTCGGACGTTTTGCCTTTTGACAAGGCTTCGAAATATTTCCCTAAGGTAATCAGCGTCAGGATGACTGCAGCTGATTCGTAATACAGATTATCGGCAGCGTGCTCGTCGCTTGCAAACATGAACGCTGTGACAACCAGGCTGTAAATAAACGCCGCACTTGTCCCCAACGCGATAAGCGAGTCCATATTCGGGTGTCCTTTAAATAAGGTGCGGAACCCGACTGTGAAGAATTTCGCTCCTAAGATCATCACCGGAATGGTCAAAAGCAGCTGAATCATCGCAAAGTTCGTATGGTTGATCTCCGGATCGATGATTGACGGCAACGGCATTCCGACCATATGCCCCATTGAGATGAGTAGCAGCGGTACAGTCAAAGCCGCGGACATCCAGAACCTTCTCCACATTTCTTTTATATGCTGCTGTTTTTTTTCACGGTCTTCATCAGCCGAATCGATTGTCGCTTCATCGTCATGCGCTTCGTAGCCGGCGTCGCTAACCGCCGCTTTTATATCGGAAATGGCCACAACTGATGGATCATAGCGGATCACCATTTTTTCAGTGGCCATATTGAGTTTCGATTAGGCCACTCCCGGCAGTTTGCGCGTCGCTCTTTCAACCGCTTGCACGCAGGAGGCACAAGTCATGCCTTCAATCACAAAACTTTTTACTACGCTGTCGGTGCTCGCTTTATAACCCGCTTTTTCGACAGCGTCCTGGATATCCTGCACAGAAACAGCGCCTTCGTCATAAATGACTTTCACTTTCTCAGTTGCCAGATTGACGTTCGAATCACTTACCCCCGGCAATTTGTTGACCGCTCTTTCAACGGCTTTTGCACATGACGCACAGGTCATGCCTTCTATATTCAATGTTTTTTCCATAATGTGCTCAACTCCTTACATTTAGTAGCAATTTATATTATGATCTTTTTTGCATTTGCATTGCCCCGGGATACAATTGCACGGGACCGTATCCACAGCCTCGTCTTTTTTGGCGTCCAATGCGGACTGCAGCAGCCGGATATCTTCATGGCTGAGCAGCGCTTTGGAAATCATATCGGCGATTGTCTTGCCGGCTGCACGGCTGCAAATCTGGCCGAATAATCGGTCGGTAGCGCTTTTTACACTGCCTTCTTCGCTGATGCCGGCTGAATAAATGAATTTATTGCCTTGCGGTTCTGCCAGCAGTATTCCTTTTTTGACAAGGCGTCCGATAAACGTTTTTGTTGTTGCCGGCTTCCAGTCTTTCTTTTCCTGGAGCACTTCAATGATTTCTTTGCTTGTGGCTTGCTCGAGCGTCCAGACGACGCGCATGATTTCCCATTCAGCGTCTGTAATTTCCACTTTCTCTTCTACTGCCATGGAAACCCTCCTCCATTTACAAATGTAATCGATTAACCATAGTTTACATTTGTAATCGTTTATTGTCAACCACTTTGTCTATGAAAAAAACTGCGTTGCCGCTCTGGGATTTCAGAGCGGCAACGCAGTTTTTTTTCATTTCAGCAAATCAGGCTGCGGACTCAGCCGAGGAGCGGCCGACCGATACCATTGATAGCAAAGGATGATGATCAAAGCCAAATCTATGGCATCTCCGCCGTAATACATCAATAAGGCACCCGCCTCACCGTCCTTTTTTCCGACACTGGCTGGCGGTGTAGCATAAATCAGCTTAGCCAGGATTTTATGCGCCGCTAACGCAAGGATCAAGACTGCCGAGCGCAAGATGAACCCATAGCGATGCGGGGCCACATCCACATAAATGATGGACATCGTGAACAAATAACCCGCCAATAAAACGTGGAGATGGATGAACGCATACAGCCAACCCGATTGGTGCATTGCTTCGAAAAGGCCCGTCAAGTAAAGCGCGTATAATCCGCCGATGTTCAAGAATGCTGCGGTTACGGGATGGCTGATCCCTTGAAGCGGCCGGCTTTTCAATAACCGCGACAGCCCTCTCGCTTTGGGAACGCTCAGCGTCCTCAATAACAATGTTACTGGCTTTGCGTAAAGCAACAACAGCGGCGCCAACATTCCGAGCAGCAAATGCCCGGCCATATGGGCCGTGAAATTCGAATGGGCTAGCTCCGCTAGCGGACCCAGCAGCGCGGCTGCTATCGCCGCTAGCCCAGCACCCCAAAAGGCATACCGGTGGAGCGGCCATTTCTTATATTTTTCCCCTGTCATAAGAGCCGCTAACGGATACAAAACAAAAAGCGCGGCAAGCACAACAAATGCCGCCGCTTCAAAACCTCCGAAAACAGGCTCGCCATGCCCATGTCCTGCCATTCAATCACCCTTCTCTCGCCGCGGATTTTTTCGACTGCATCAAAAGGGCGATGCCGCTAACCAGTAATGCCGCTCCAAAAATATTCCATGCCAAATCATATGGCAGCAATTCGACGCCATACCGAATTTGGTGGGTTCTTAAGACTTTGTGGTCGATGATGCCGTCGAACAGTTGAAAGCCGCCTAATCCAATGAAAACCGCCGCCACCCACCTTTTCATCCAGACAGCGCTGCGTCTTCTAAGATCCGCAAACATAAACAATCCGCCAATCGCCGCAAACCAGGCAAACGAATTCAATAATCCATCGGCAAATATTCCAACGCGCGGCGTCGATAAATCATAGAAATGATGCCATTGCAGCAATTGGTGGAATACCACTTCATCTACGAATGCCATCAGCCCTATGCCGAACAGGAGCCCTGACCATAGATTACGGGAGGCATATTCGTTTTGAAATCCTTGAAGGCTATGCGCCTCCACTCGCTCTGACTGGACTGCCATCAAATCTCCTACTTTCCTTTAGGTTTCTTAAAAAATACCCTTCCGGAAAATCTTCAAACCCTTTCACCGGCCATGGGCCCAGGCAATGCGCGGGTCGATTTGGCGCGACATGCGCACCATGACCGGCTCGAACCCAAGACGCGGCCAGAAATAAGAAGCCAAGTGATTGGCCGTGCGCCAGTCGGCGAAAATATATTCAAAGCCATCTTTCTGCAATGCCGCAAAACAATGGTCGGCCATCGTCCTGCCGACTCCACGCCCCCGCAAATCAGGGTTGGTCGATGCCGCCGGCAGCTCAATGCATTTTTCAGGAATCACCAGATTAAACGGATCTCCGTCTTTATAATAAACATGGAATCCTGCAACCTGCTCTCCCTGTTCAGCAATCCAGACATAGGAACTCTCTTCTTTCGAGAGTTCTTCATAGCCCTTTTTCACGTCTTCCATTGTTTCTTTTGTAATAGGGTTCCATGAAGGTGCAGCTGTTTGGTGGATGCTGTTCCACAAAGCCATCTTCTTATACAGCTGTACATCCTCCCGGGTACCGCGCCGGATTTTCAGCGGCGGTTGGGGTGCCACTTCTTTCGGCTCGTATTTTTCCAAAGGCAGCAGCGCGTATTTCTGTTCAAAATGGAACGACTGGTCGAGCCATTCGTTCAACAATTTTTGTTCACCAAGCGGCACCATCAGTGCATGATGGAAATATCCATACTTCACCCATTCCGCTCCCGCATCAGCATAGAGCAGCCGCACCAGCCGCGGGTGTTCGTTTTCACTGACCGCAATCGATTCGTAGCCCATCCAGACGTAACGCCCGCGTTCAGCGTTTTCCTTGAATTCATAAAGCAGATACCCGATGACATCGATGCCGCGGACCGCGACGATGCCTCCGACATAAGGCCGTTCCAGCATTTTGCGAATCACGCCTTCCGCTTCATCGATCTCTTCAAAACGTGCAGGCAGATAAGGAAAAGCTTTGCGTTCGCGCTCCTGCCTTTTAGCCAACAGCGCAGACATTTGGCGGATATGCTTTTCTTCCATTCCCATAAACTGAATCATTGCACTCACTCCTTGGTTTGAAGTTTTACATCGAGCATATGGTAGTTTCCGTTTATCACTTTATCGCCGAATTCCACCGGCACCGCCTCGACGAAAATCGGCCCGTCAATGACCACTGTATGAAATTCGCCTTCCTCACCGCAAGGATCGATGCCGATCGCTTCGAGTTCCTCAATCAGTTCTTCCGTGAATTGCCGCCCGAGAAACATAGCATCCATCCTTGTCGTATCGACCACTGTAATGACCGCTTTGAAACCTGCTTTCACAAGTTCCAGCAGCAAATCCTTGCGGGGCTCCTGCCACAGCGGATGGCTGGCTTCCATATCTGCTTCCGCACTTACTTTCAGCACCCACTGCAAATGGTCTTCCAAATCGATATCGCCGTAGACGACCATATCCATTCCTTGGGCCTTAAAGCTTTTTAACTGCCGAACGAACTCCTCTTCGTATCCGGGCCAATCGGCTCTGCCGGTGACAAGCGGCAATCCCATCCGTTCAGCCTGCGCTTCCATAACTTCCAGCGGCAGGCCATGCGACCGCGACCGCAACCCATCCGGTTCAAACATCGTAAACAGCGCCATCGGCACATTGCCGGCCACCACCGCCCGGTAATACGCCAAGGCGGAATCTTTCCCGCCGCTCCACGACATCATAAATGTTTTTTGCATAATGCACCTCTTTTGTTCTGTTTGTTCTTTCCGCTACCTACTTCGACGCCCGCCGAATAAAACCCTGCGCGGGAAGCTCTGCTTTGAGACTATTAAGATGCTACTTATTTCCTTTTCACTGCGCTTCAGGCGGACGCTTTCCGCGGGCCTGGCTGGAGTCGCCGCCTTCCGCTTCATTCAAAGGTTTTTCTTAATAGCGAGTCATTTCTCTTATTAAAGAACATGAAAGATAGAAGTTTCTGTACTTTGTTTAAAGTCTCCAGATATGGAGCAAAACAGCGGAGAAAACCTTACTGCTCCTGCAGCGCTTCGCTGCTTCGTCGCAAAGTATTGGCCAAATGATGTTTGGCCAATACTTGCCTGCGGGAAAGCGAGACAGCCGAGACCCCGCAAGCACGCGATAGCGAGCTGAGGAGGCTTGGCGCTCGCCCGCGGCAAGCGTAGCTGTTTTGCGGAATATCATCACCCAAATCACCTTAACAAATGAAAAAGGCTATCGAAGATACCTCGACAGCCCTTTCTTTTATATTCAGTTTCCAACCATGTTCTCCGGTCGGACCCATTCGTCGAATTGGTCAGCCGTCAAATGGCCGCTTTTCACTGCAGATTCTTTTAATGTCGATCCATCGTTATGAGCTTGCTTCGCGATTGCAGCAGCTTTTTCATAGCCGATATGCGGATTCAATGCCGTTACCAGCATCAAGGAGTTGCTTACGTGGTTCTGGATCACATCCAGGTTCGCCTCGATGCCAACTGCGCAATGATCGTTGAAGCTGATCAAGCTGTCTGCCAACAAGCGCACAGACTGCAGGAAGTTATAAGCGATAACCGGTTTGAAAACGTTCAATTCAAAATTCCCTTGGCTTGCAGAGAAGCCGATTGTTGCATCATTGCCCATTACTTGCGCCGCTACCATTGTCAAAGCTTCGCTTTGCGTCGGGTTGACTTTTCCTGGCATGATCGAACTTCCAGGCTCGTTGGCCGGGATTGTGATTTCGCCGATGCCGCTGCGCGGTCCGCTGGCAAGCCAACGGATATCGTTCGCGATTTTCATTGCGTCAGCCGCAAGCGCTTTGATAGCGCCGTGCGTATAAACCATTTCATCATGGCTCGTCAACGCATGGAATTTGTTTTCTGCGGAAACGAATTGTGTACCAACAGACTCGCTGATGAAGTCAGCGACCGACGGGCCGAATGTTGGATCCGCGTTGATGCCGGTCCCTACAGCCGTTCCTCCGATTGCGAGCTCACGCATATATTCAACGCTTTCGCGCACCATGCGTTCGCTCTTTTCAAGCATATGTCTCCAGCCGCTGATTTCCTGGCCTAATGTCAATGGCGTAGCATCTTGCAGATGTGTACGGCCGATTTTGATAACATCGTTGAATTGCTGCGCTTTCTCGTCAAGCGTCGACTTCAATTTCTGGATAGCCGGAATCAGGTTTTCTGTTACTGCCAAAACACCCGCTACGTGCATCGCTGTCGGATAAGTATCATTCGAGCTCTGTGACATGTTCACATCATCGTTCGGATGGAGTTTTTCCTCTGAAGATTGTTCAGCCAAGATTTCGTTTCCACGGCGTGCCAATACTTCGTTCATGTTCATATTGGATTGTGTACCGCTTCCTGTCTGCCATACAACGAGAGGGAAATGGTCGTCCCATTTCCCTGCAATTACTTCATCCGCCGCTGCGCCGACCGCTTGCATCTTCGCTTCAGAAAGTTTACCCAATTTATGGTTTGCTTTGGCAGCAGCTTTTTTCAATTCCGCAAAGGCCATAACGACTTCATGCGGCATACGCTCTGTGCCGATCGCAAAGTTTTGAACGCTGCGCTGAGTCTGAGCTCCCCACATTTTGTCCGCTTCTACTTGAATTTCACCAATCGTGTCTTTCTCTGTACGATATTGCATTCCATTCACTCCAATTCGTAGTCGTATGTAAAGCTTCTCTTCTATTATAAACACAAGGTGGCGGAAAAAAGTGATTTTCTGCCGCGAAACACGCTATTTAAGCCCTTGGAAATAATCTTCGATAATCTCTTCATCCGAATGCGGCACAAATTCCCCGCGTATCTTCTGGGCTCCGTTGATGCAGCCGCTCGACAAGAGAATGATATCATCCGGACCGCTCTCACGCAAAGCGGCCACAACCGCTTCGCGGCGCGTAGGCACCGTTACTACTTGCTGTTTATACGGGACAGTGAAGCCTTTCAGCACTTCATTGACGACATCGTCTGGATTATTGAAGTCGGGATGGTCGACAGTGACGATGATGACATCCGCCTTGCCTTCCGCAGCTTTCGCCATTTTCGGCATTTTCGCGAAATCGCGGATGCCGATACCTGCTATAAGCGTAATCAAGCGCTTATGCGGCAGCTTTTTCACTTCGCGCATGACCAAGTCGAGCGCGACTGGTGTATGCGCATAATCCAAAATGATTTTTCGGCCTTCTGGGCCCGCAATCATCTGGAATCTGCCTTCCACCTGAGGCATTCTTGGCAACACTGAGATAATTTTTTCCATTGAAGCGCCGGATAACAGGGCCGCACCGATAGCAGCCGCCAAATTGGCGGCATTGTATTCGCCGAATAACGGCACCTTCACGTCAAAGACCTGTCCTTTGTAAAGAAGGTCGAAGCGCATTCCCATTCCCGCGCCTTCCAGGTTCGTCCAAATCAGATCCGCACCGGAATCTTCAAAATGGCTGTAAGTTAGGCCTGGATAATCGACCACAGCTAAAATATCCTGCGCCATCCCTTCATCATCCAAATTGATGACGGCGTTTTTCGCTTGGCTGAACAGCAACAATTTGCTTTTCAGGTAATGTTCGAATGTCTTGTGGTATTCCAAATGCTCTTCCGAAATGTTGGTATGGATAGCCACATCGAAACTGATGCCTTCTACACGCTTTTGATCCAGTGCAATTGACGAAACTTCCATCGAAACTGCTTGGTCGCCGTGAGACGCCAATTGTGAAAAAATCTGGTGGATATCTGAAGAAATCGGTGTAGTCGGAGTGCTTTTTTTATACGGAAATTTTCCATCGGAATTAAAGATGCCTGTCGTGCCGATGAAACCGCAAGCTATCCCAAGCAGATTAAATAGATTATAGACATATGTGGCTGTTGTGGTTTTCCCGTTCGTGCCAGTGACTCCGATTTTGATCAGCCGGTCTTGGGATCTTTCGTGAAAAAAGATTGACGCATGGGCAAGCGCATGGCGAACATCTGCCACTACAACAAACGAAATGTCCGGATAAAGCGGAACGTATTTTGACAACGCTGCCAAATCGGAGCCGATAATCGCCGACGCCCCTTTTTCCAGCGCCTCTGGGATGTAAAGATGGCCGTCTGTATTTTCTCCAGTCACGCAAAAGAATGCCGCGCGCTCTGTCGCATCTGCGGAATTATAGACAATCGAGCTGATCTCCTGCTTTTCAGGTCCAAACTGATCAATGATTGAAAACTCCGGAATATGGTCGAATTGTATATTCATTGGACACCTCTTAGTCTAGAATTAATGCGTTTTTTGAAATTCCCTCCAAATATAGTCATGACATTATTCTATCATTTCCCTACCTTACCGCAAACCGTTTCATCCCTACTTCTATAATTATTTGTGATTCCATAGTCTTAATCAATTTTATTCAGAAAAAATTATAAAAATACCCATTAAAAAGCCAGCAAAAAAGCGTTATCGCTTTTTGCCGGCTTTGTATCAGCGAACAGGTTTTGCAAATTGAATTTCATAATAGCCTTTGGTGACCAGGAAGCCGATTCCTGCATAGCCTTCTTCGAGCAACAGCTTCTGCGTCTCGAGGTCGTCGATCTTGGCAGCCTTATGGTCCGTGTATTTAGGGGCAGGGTTTTCCAAGTCCTTGACCATGATGTAGCGCTGCATCCCTTCATATTTCTCTTTAAAGGCGCCAATGTGCATGTGCTGGGAGAATTTATCTTTCAAGCTGGGAATATTCATCGGGGCCACGGTGCAGCAGACATAACGGAACTGCTCTTCCAGATTCGGTAGTTCTTCCATGATCACTTCCGCCAATTTCTGCTGGAGCCTATTGCCGCGGTATTCGGGCAGCACTACTGAAATTTCCTGATAAATGACATGCGGCAGTTCTTCCGCCGGAAGCTCGAGGTCGTAGCCTAGATGCTCTTCGTCGATCTCCGGGATGAGCAGCGCCCTGAAGCCGATCAATTGCTCTCCGGCGAATGCCCCGACCAGCAGCCCGCGTTCATTCAATATGAAGAGGAATTCTTCTGTCGTCAATGGCTGCAGCACCGCTTTATCCGGCAGCGAGTCAATGACCTTCTGCTGGACTTGTTCGATGATTGGCAAGTCCTCCAAGTACAGCCGCTTCATATACATTGGCTGCTTTTCATGCAATTGCTGGTTTACGATGGTCCCTTCATATAGATGCGTCATGGCCATTCTCCTAATCGTCTAATTTATACCTTTAGAATAGCACGTCCCTGAAAAATCATCTTGCCTTTTTTCAAACGGCCGGACCCTTCCCTACCGTTTTCAGAAAACCCGCTATCTCTTTTTTGCCAGATAACAAGATCACCTTATTGCCATCACGCGATTCAAGGAAATGGCGCATTCTGCTGCGCATCTTCACTTTGCGCGCCGCATAGGTCGTCACGATAAACTTGATAAATTCCCATTCCATCTTTTCTGGGCATCCCTCTCCCATGTCCGGCCGGGTTTTGCCGATATTCGTCAGCCAGCGCTTCAAGACACGGTACAGGCATATCACTAGCGGCAATTCCAAATAAATGAAGGTATCCGCCTGGGCCATTCGGATATCAAAAGTCGAAGAATAATTGCCTTCAATGATCCATTCCTCTCCTTTGACGATATTGCGCTGTGCTGCTTTGAACTCTTCCTTGTCCGCTTCTTTCCAGCCCCGTTTCCAATGATAGGCGTCCAGATGGTGGACAGGCAGCTCCAATATTTCTCTGAGTTTTGCGGCAAAAGTTGACTTCCCGACTCCCGCAGATACACCTGCAACAATTATTCTTCTCATCTTTCGTCCCTCCTTTTTCCGCGCTTAACCGCACGTTCTGCGCGGTTTTCCGTGCAGACTTAAAGAATAGATTATACAATTTCATCATTTGGCTTGCAATATGTAAAAACCCATGTTATTCTTAGGAAGAATTATTTTTGTTCGGATAACTTTTTACAAAGTGTCAGATGTCCATCTGCAAGATTTGAGCAAGGATAGTAATACAATGTATGCTTACGCATACGAGGAGGAAACACACATGGAACAAGGTAAAGTAAAATGGTTTAACTCAGAAAAAGGATTTGGCTTCATCGAACGCGACGGAGGAGACGATGTATTCGTACATTTCTCAGCTATCCAAAGCGAAGGATTTAAATCTCTTGACGAAGGTCAAGAAGTAACTTTCGACATCGAGCAAGGCCAACGCGGTCTTCAAGCTACTAACGTACAAAAAGCTTAATTCTAAGCTACCTATTTCAGGTTCTTCTTCGGAAGAGCCTGTTTTTTGGTTCACCAAAAAAGCGCAGCCCCTCGGCTGCGCTTTTTTCATTGTGTCGGATTCATTTGAAAATACAATTGAAACCCTAAAAAAATCAAGATAATCGCAAGCAGCGTTCCACCAACGATAAAAATCACTATTTTTTTCCCTTCCATGCCTTCACCCCGTTTTAGATTCAATAACCAGTTTCATTTTTGTTCAATCAATGACCGTTCAACAAGTTTCATCGCTTCGTATGCATCTTGGCTGTGATTGGACAACACGGCAAGCACTGCTCCAGTTTCAGCGTAATAGGCTGAATGGAAGCTGACGCCTGGATCCCTTCCGGTAACAAAATATTTTTGCTCGATGCCGCGTGAAATCCAGACCCCGTAGCCGTAATCATTATTCCGGCCCGAGGCATGCGGCTTCAGCATCGTTGCGAGCATTTCGCTGGACACCAGCGCCCCGTCCATCAAACATTCCCAGAACAAGGCCATATCCCCCGCTGTCACGAAGGCTCCTCCATCCGGGCCGCCTTTAATCGGAACTGAGTAATGGTTCGTCCGCCATGAATCATCTTCATCGATATAGCCATAAGCGGTTTCGGAAGGCAAGCAATCAAGGCTGAAATACCCGGAGACAGTCATTCCTGCCGGTCCGAAAATCCGTTGCTCCACAATTTCCGTAAATGGCCGCCCCGTTATTTTCTCAGCCACCAGCCCCAGAGCGATAAATCCGGCATTGTTGTAGTGGAAATTTTCGCCCGGTTGAAAAAGCATTTCTTTTTTATGGAAAAGGGGCACGAAATCTGACGCAGACTTCATCAAATACATCGGATGCGTTTTCCAAAGCCCTTCAAAGCTGTCGCTTTGTTCTTCATCGAAATAATCCGGAATTCCGGATGTGTGCGTCAGCAATTGATGCAGCGTCACATCGAAACGGGAAAAAATTTCCGGCAGCAATGACGATAGACGGTCTTCAAAAGCCAGCTTGCCTTCTTCAACCAATTGGCATATCACAACAGCTGTGAAAATTTTGCAGCCGGAAGCGATGGCAAAACGGGTTCCCAAAGAATTCGGCCTTTCATTTGCGCGATCTGCAAAGCCTTTGGCAATCGTCCAAAGCTGTTCTTTTTTCAGCAGTATAACACCCGAAAAGCCCATTTTCTCAAGCTCTTCTTCAACAGGCTTGGACGGGCGTGTCTCAAGGAAATTCCCGTCCTCGTCAATTTCAATTTGGCGACCATCCACCAGCTCGATCGCCAATGGATAGACCTCGCTCTTCTGCTTGGAAAAATACCATACACGCTTCGGAGCCACCAATAGGAGGAAAGCATCGTCTTGCCCGAGAAAATTCAATGCTTTCGCTTCAATCCCCTTGTTGCCGCGCACGGGAATGTCCATGCCCTCCAACAGCTCCCCGACTCTTTCAACATACGGCGTCGTGATGCTCACTTCACTGATGTTGAGCAGAGAGTCTATGGTAAAGTCGCCCATCCGGTCAACGTTTCGTCGACCGATAAATTCAACGACATTGCCCGCAGGATCCTGGAAATAGAAGGCGTCTGCATTGAAGTTGGCGTAATAAACTTCATCCATTCCTTCCTGCCGGTTCAGCGTCACCCGCGATGCTGCCCAGCTTTTGGCTAACGTAAACTGATTGCCTGGAATATTGAAGGCAAAATGGTAGACGGCTTTCCGCTCTGATTCTTTAAAGACCAAAGTGGAGCTGCCGATTGCCAAGGTGAAGCTGCCACTGTCTTCTGCTACGATCCGGAAGCCCATCTGGTATTCATAAAACCCTTTCATTTCTTCTAAACGTTCTGTATATAAGGTCACTTTCTTGAACATGAAATCACCTCTTGCTATTAGCATACCGAATGTTGATCCATTTTTCCTCTTTTTACATCAGTACTCCGGAAAATAATCGGACCCTTCCGCGCAAACAGACCGCTCGAATTTGCCGCATAAAAAGAAACCCTTCCGCATGACGGAAGGGTTTTAAAGAAATTCGTATTCCAGGCGGACCATATCCTCACATGGTATGCCGTTTTCGACAATCGGTTCCGGGTAATTCCGCAGAAAAAATCCGCGGTCAATTGACACCATGCGGAATCCGCATTTCTGGTATAGCGCCAGCTGGCCAAGGCTCGAATTGCCAGTGCCGATCACAGCTTTGCAAAACCCCAGGCGCTTGGCTTCCTCTAAAGCCAGGAAGATCAATTTCTTTCCAATCCCTCTGCCTCGCTCACTTTTAGCAACTGCAATGTTTTTAATTTCGACAACTGCCGCATCCAGCGGAAAGAGGACAAGCACTCCGATAACTCCATCGCCATTTTCCGCTGTGTAGACGCGGCTTTCCCTGCAATACGAACGGATCAGTTTTTCCGAAGGATCCGCTTCTAGCAATAGCTCAACCGGCAACGGCTCTTCTTTTCCGAGCAGCCGGATGTCCATTATTTCGGTTCTTTGAACCCTTGGTCAAGCAGGTAGTCTTCTGCATCACTAAACGTGCCGAAGGTTTCCTCGAGGTTCTTGCCCGTGTAAAGATTCCAGAACGGCTCTTCGTAGACCAGGTCCAGTTTTTCATTTTCCCGGTTTGTCCATGTTTTGTCGTAAGGCGGCTCCGGTTCCAGAGACAAGTAATCGATTGAGTCAGCGACAATGCTGTGCAGCTCTTTTTCCGAGAAATCGCGGATGTTGACGAAACCTTTGGCGTCCGCTTCGTATTGTGGCAAGTTGCCGACATAAACAAAGCCGTTTCCGGTCGGATGAAGATGGTAGACGACAATTTTCTTGTCGTACAGGCTTTCTTCGTAATGGAAGTTCACGCGTTTCATCGACACGTCTTTGCGTGTCAGGTCCGGAAACGATTCAATGATTTTCAGCTTTTCTTCAAATGTAAGCACGTTGGAAACCCCGTTTCATTTAGTCAATATATTTTTAGTATACCACGGCATGGCGCATTCACCCATTAAACAGAAAAATGCCGCCCGAAGGCAGCATTCCTCTTATTTCGTGCGTTTTTTCACACCGAACGGCCACCAAACGCCGCGGTCGAATGAAACCGAAATCGCCGGTATAAGTAGCGGCAGCACAATCAAACCGTATAAAAGCAATCCTGTGATGACGATGGTCGCAATCTGGACAAGGCTCAGTACACCTGACGGCATCATAGCGCCGAAAGTGCCGGCAAGTATGATGGCTGCCGTGATGATGACGGTCCCCATTTTCGCCATGGAAATCTGCATAGCCTCCCGAACGCTGATGCCATTTTCCGACTCTTCGCGGAAGCGGTCAAGCAGGAAGATGGAATAGTCGACGCCAAGCGCCACCAACATGACGAAACCGAAGAATGGCACAGCCCAACTGATGCCGTCAAAGCCAAGGGCGTTGACGAAGATCAGTTCGGCAATCGCAATCGACGTATAATACGTCAAAAGCAATGAACCGATCATGTAAAGCGGCATGATCAGCGAACGGAACATCAACGCCAGTACGACGAACAGGCTGACGAGCATAATGAGCACGGTCTTGCTGAAGTCGCTCGACGATACGTCCTGCAAATCGCTGTTGATACTTGCGATACCGCCGTAAGCGATGTCCGCTTGTTCCAGTGGTGTACCAACGACACTGCGTTCAACAGCGTCTTTGATTTCAGAAGTTGTTTCAATGGCTTCCGGCGAATACGGATCGTCAGCCAAGATGACTTCCATTTTAACGCCATTGCCATCCGCAAATGTGTAACGGTCGAGGACTTGCGCAAATTCAGGGTCCTCCAAGGTGCCTTCCGGGATAAAGAGCCCCGTGTCGCGGACGGATTCACTTTCACTCATGTCCTCCATCATGCTGACAGCTTCTGTGAGGCCGTCCTGGATTTCCAGCAAGCCCGCATTCGAAGCACCGACGCCATCCGCAAGTTGCGCCAAGCCTGAGCCGAGCTGGCCTGTTTGGCCGGCTGCATCTGACAGACCCTGCTGAACTTGCGCGAGCCCGCCGCTGATTTGCGTCAATGCCCCGACGGTCTGCGGAATATTGCCTGTCTGCTGCAGGCCTTGTGAAACTTGGCCAAGCTGAGTGTTCAATTGGTCGAGCCCTGCTGCGGCTTCACTTAAACCGCTGCCGTCTCCTGCTTGCGTACTGATGCCGGACAGATTGGTTTCGATGTCAGCCAACCCTGACTGCACATCGCCCAAGCCGTCCCGCGCTTCTGCAAGGCCGTCTGCCAGCAATCCAATTTGTTGATCGGCGTATAAATTTTCAATAACTTCACCGGTCGGGCGCGTAATTCCCCGGACCGCTTCAACGCCTTCAATTTTCTCTATTTCCGAACTCAGCGACTCGAAATACGGCACAATCGCTTCGTCAGCCAAGTTTTCATCTGATTCGATAATCACTTCGACCGGCAAGGAGTCCCCTTTTCCAAAGCCTTCTTCAATGGCACGCAAGCCCTTGACCGATTCATACTCCGAACCGATTTCATCGACTGTGTTGAATGACAACGCATTGTCGTATGTGAACAATAGCGGCACCGTAATAGCCGCTACGACAAGCATGGACAACAAGGGGCGGTTGATCGACAATTTGCCCATCCAAATCCATAATTTGCTATCTTTATGCGAAGCTGATTTTTTTGCGGGCCAGAACAATTTATGCTTGAGCAATGCCATGAAAAATGGCACGACCGTGAACAGCACAATGAGCAGTACGAAAATTCCGACCGCTACCGCAACAGCGGATTTGAAAATCGGAAATTCCGCAAAGCCAATGGCAAAGAACCCGATAAATACGGCTGCTCCGCTGATCAGCAATGTGCGGCCGGCAGTTTTATAGGTGTTGACGATCGATGTTTCCACACTATGCCCCGCCGATAATTCCTCTTTGTAGCGGCTCAGTAAGAGGATGCAATAATCCGTCCCGATTCCGAAAAGGATTGCCACCAAGAAGATCTGTGTGTAATTCGACACCGGAAACCCGAACCAGTCAATGAAGAACGCCACGATCGATTGGCTCAGCAGATAAGAGATGCCGACTGCCACGAGCGGGATGAACGGTGTGACGATTGAGCGGAAAACCGCCAGTAAGAGGCCGAAAATCAATACAACCGTGATGATTTCCGTGCGCTTCAAGCCTTCCTGCGCACTGATGTTCACGTCATTATTGATAATGGCTTCACCGGTAACATAAGCGGTCATGCCTTCCGGAACAATCGATTCACGGATATCACCTGCGACTGCATTGACTTCTTCATCCGTGCCGTCGACAGTTACCGGCATCAGAACGGTCAAGCCGTCTTCCGATACCAATTGCTCTTCGAGTTCTGTACTTTCAACCGGATTCAGCACGCCTGTCACAGGATTCCCAAGCGCTTCGATATCCACAGCCATGGACGATAGTGTTTCACGCATGGAATCATCCAATTCGTTTTCAAGCGGCATGACCAGGGAAATCGTCTGGGCTGAAGCGCCCGCTTCCGCTAAAATCGTTGCCGCTTGCTGGGAAGAGGCCTGGTCAGAAAGCTGGAACGATCCCGCTTGTTCGGCCTGTTCCGTTAAATTCGGTGCCAGCAGGAACAACGCCACCGTCAAGACAATCAGCCCAATCGTAATCGGCCATTTCAATTTCAATATTGTATGCATCCTTTACACTCCATCCGTTTTGATAATATCTTTCAGCTTGCGGAACGTCGCTAGGAACTGGTCTATTTCTTCGTCACCAATTTGCTGGCCGAATAATTTCTCAATGTAGTTCGTCAACACAGTATCCGATGCCGCTAGCACCTCTTCGCCTTTCGGGGTAAGCTCGAGCACCTTTTCCCTGCGGTTCGGCGTCTCGACAACTTGGACCAATCCCTTTTCCAGCAGTTTTTTGATGCGGCTCGAGATGGCGCTTTTATGTACTGCCTGAAGGACCGCCAGCCTGCCTGATGTGATGCGCTGCTCTCTGTCGATCAGTTTGAGCATTTGCATCTGTTCGGGCGAATACTCTTTCCACAACGGGTCGTCGATCGACTTGAGGACACGTTCCGTACCATAAACCATCACTTCTGTGAATAAATCCACCGCTTCTTTGATTCTTGCATCCATAACAGTTTACCCCCTCAACTAAATAATAGTTTAGGGGGTAAACTATTTTACGTCAAGCCAAAAGGGAGAAGCCGACAATAAAATCAGAGCTAATGAGCCTAATCTTTTTTCACCCAAAAACAAACAGAAAAAAGGCCGCCGAGAGGTTATCGGCGGCCTGGAAGAAAAAGATTCTCCTCTTATTCTATTAAAATCTGTACTATTTGAACCCCTCGGTGTTACACTTCTTTCGTAGCAGTTTCCCTAATATCCTTGCGGCGCGCGTAGATATTCTTGACGACGGTTTTCAGAACGGCATAAACCGGAATCGCCAGAATGATTCCCCACAAGCCGGCAATATTCCCTGCAGCCAAAATCAATGTAATGACTGTCAAGGGATGGACATCAAGGGCACTGCCCATCACGTTCGGCGTAATCAGGTTGCTTTCAATCTGCTGCGCGACAAGCATGATAATTGCCACATAGACTGCCATGATCGGATCCTGTACCAGTGCAATGATGATTGCCGGAATGACAGCGATGTACGGTCCCAAGAACGGGATGACGTTTGTCGCCATGCCGATGATCGCAAGCAGCAGCGCGTAATCCAAACCGATGATCAAGTAACCGATCAACAGCATGATGCCGACCAGGAAGCTGACGAACAGCTGGCCTTGGATATAGGCTTGCAGCGTCGCGTCCATATCGCTCAACGTTTTGCGAATCCACGTTTTGCGTTCGCCTTTGAAAAATCCGGCAATAAACGGCGCGAATTTATCGTGGTCAAGCAGGAGATAGATCAAGAAGAACGGCACCAGCACAAGGGTGATAACTCCTGAAATGAAACTGCCCAAGAATGCCAGGATCCAAGAGCCTATATTGCCTGCCCAGTCCCCGATCTTCCCTTGCATGCCATTGATTTGCTCCTCGATTGAATCCGGCAGGCGATCGCGCTGGTTAAACCAGTACATGCCGTATTCCTCGGCGTCTTCAGCAATGCCAGGTGCGTTATCGACCAGTGAATTGACCTGTTCGGAAACCATCGGGCCTACCATTGCATAAAGCAGATAGAACACCAGGACAATCAGCAAAAGAATGGTCAGAACCCCCGACCAGCGAGGCAATTTCTTTTTCTCAAATAAGCGGAGAAGCGGGCGGCTCAGGTAAAACAGCACGCCTCCCAGTAGCAATGGTATAAAAATAGTTTGTGCGATGATGAATAATGGATCAAATATGTCTTGGACTTCTATGAATAATCGAATAATGACTAAAGCAAGGATAATTCCAATTCCTACTTGAAACCAAAGTTTACTAGTCAAAAAATCTCACTCCCTTTCCTACATTTGAGTATACCCAATATATCACAAAATACAGCCTTTTTTAGCCAGTGAACTTTTCTGTATGATAGACGTCTATAATAATTGGCTCCAAATTCGCCACAAAAAAGGAGGTATTCGATGGATCAATTATGGCTGACAATCAAATTTCTGCTGTTGGGTTTATTTCAAGGACTGACGGAACCTATCCCGATTTCCTCCAGCGGGCATTTGCTCATTGCACAATATTTTTTAGACGTCGAAATCGAAGGCAGCACGTCTACATTCGCATTGCTTGTCAACAGCGCATCGCTCATCGCTGTGCTGATCATTTACCGCACTGATATCCACCGTTTGGTCATCAACGGCTTTATGTATCTTACCGTCAAGAATGAGGAAAACAAGAGAGATTTCATGTTCCTCCTTTATCTGGTCATCGCGACCATTCCAGCAGCTATCATCGGATTGCTGTTCCAGGACGCTATCGACGAATTGCTGTCAACCGTTGTGACGGTCGGCGTAACCTTGGTCATCACCGGAGTCGGGCTCTGGCTGATCCGCAATATGCGGGGCCAGCGAAAAGATGGAAGCTTGTCCGTGAAAGACGCTTTGATCATCGGCGGTGCACAGGCTGTTGCGCTGATTCCCGGCATTAGCCGCAGCGGCGCGACCATCGTTGCGGCCATGGCCCGTGGCATCAACCAGGAAACCGCATTGCGCTTCTCATTTTTGCTGTTCATCCCGATCAGCCTCGGCGGAGCTGTCCTTAGCATCAGTGACATTGTCAACGATTCAAATCTCAGCCAGATGGCCGTACCATACATAATGGCGTTTTTAGGATCGCTTGTCGCTTCTTATTTTTCTTTGAAGTGGTTCATGAATATCATGGCCAAAGGGCAATTGAAGTATTTTGCCCTCTACTGCTTCATCGTGGGGCCGCTCGTCATCCTGGCATGGCTTGTATTGAACTGATCAAAAAACTAAATTGCAGTCAAATGCAAAGATGATATTCCGCAAAACAGCCCAGCTTTCCTGCGGGCTTGCGCCTATCTCTGCATTGCTACGCTAGCTTCAAGATAGGAAAGTACGTTGAAGCGAAACGCCGCTTAAAATTTCTCAACAAACTAAAAGCACGGCCATCCTGAATGATGGCCGTGCTTTTTTCATCTATTGAAGAAGTTGGCTGTGAAATATGGCTGATCATCTGAGTTGAATGCTGCTCCAACTCCAAGATAGCCGAAATCCCGTTTGACGATATTTTCCCGGTGGCCCAGCGAATTCATCAGGCCTTCGTGAGCAAAGATGCTACTGTACTGACCATACGCTAAATTCTCACCAGCTACAAAAAACGTGATACCATCATCGCCCATGCGGTCGAACGGCGATTTCCCATCCAAATTCGTATGGCTGAAGTATTTATTGTCAGCCATGTCTTCACTGTGTTTGCGCGCGGTTTCCTTCGTCGCCTCATCCCATTTCAAGAGAGGCAGCTCCCGCTGGATGCGCGCTGAGTTCGTCAATTCAAATAACAAGTATTCATATCCTTCGCGCACTTCATCGTCCGGCTCCGCATAAATCCGTGGACGGTTTTCTTCTAGTCCGCCGTCGATCACTTGGATAGCCGTCACTGTGTCGTCTTCATGAATATCGTAGAATACGGTAATGTAGATCGAGTCGATTTTAAAAACATCGTACTCTTCGCGTGTATCAAGGATGTACTGGACATTCCCTTTTTGCAGGCTTTTAAGTGGAGTGCCGAGCGCTGATCGAACTTCAGCCCTTTTCGACTGCATCGTGATTCCCTTTGTCGAAGAAATCAGCGCCTGATTGGTGAACATGCCGTTAACTTTGCCTTCCTGGTCATATGACAGCAATACATAGTTTTGGTAATCCTGGTGATAGCTATGCCAATCGGTGCCATATTCGTTGCGCATCAACCGGAGCGGCAGCCCCACTTTCGCTTGCGCTTCTTCTTTCGTCATGCCAAGCGTAACGTTATGGACCGCAAATAGCGATTGTGTTTCATCAAGAGCCGGTTTGGAAACCGCTTCGGGCATTTCCGCGGAACTGCTTGCGACAAACGACTGCAGCTGGCCCCCTACTTGGAGCGTGAATTGTTTGGCTTGGGTTATCGCGTCTTCAATCGCCGGATCCTTCGTGACCTGATCCACCGCCCTGTCGATTGTCGCCAAAAAGCCAAGGTCCACATATTCACTTGCTTTGTCTTCCCAAATTGGCCGTGCCATAAAAATAAGCAACAGCAGAATCAGCAGCCAGAATAATTTCCGCAAGCATATCCCCCCCCTCTTTCTTTAGTTTAAATGGAAACGTCTTTCCCAGAAAGCATAAAGCCTTTTATCGATACAGAAAAACCCTTTTACGTTATCGGCAAAAGGATTTTCCAAGGACTGCATCAGCAATTCATTACTCTGTAATTGTGGTTTTTTTAGGCGAACTGAACAGCAGCGTGAAGACCAAGCCGGCCGCAAAAGTGGCGGCGCTTAGCGCAAGAGTGGCAGGGTCTGCTGAAAAACCAGGGAACACAACAAACAACGACCCCACTATCAAACCAATGATGGCGGCATACGTGACATACGTAAAATGCTCAAGCAAATACTGAATCGCTTTGCTGCTGACAATAAAGCCTACGATGACGCCGGCGCCAATCGCCATGGCGATTGGGATGTTGAGCGTCGACAGCGCATTAATGGCGGTCGAGTAGACGCCGAGCAACAGCAGGATGAATGAGCCGCTGATTCCCGGAAGCAGCATCGCCATGCTGGCAAGCCAGCCGGAGAAAAACAGCATGAAGAATATCGGGACGCTCAAGCTAGTGATCGGTTCGACATTATCACTCGTTTGGATGAAAGCGGTAGCCGCAAGCGCAGCGCCGATCACAACCAAAATCAAAATGTGGCGGCGGGTGAAATTCTTTTTAACTTCCGCCTGTTTCATGATGTACGGGATGACGCCCAAGATCAATCCCATGAAAAAGAACTGGGTTGCTTCGTAATGCTGGTGAAGCAAATATTCGATGACCCGGCTGAATGCCAGGAGCGTTATGACGACACCGAGGCCGAGAGGAACGAGAAAACCTAATTGCTTTTTCCATTCCCGGCTGAAAAATCCGCTGATTGACGACAATAACCGGTCGTAGATACCAAGAATAAATGCAATTGTGCCTCCACTGACACCAGGGATCAAATCACTGATGCCCATTAAGATGCCGCGATATATATTTTTCCATTCCATTTTTCAAATCTCCTCATTATTAGAATTGCCTTCCTTGATTATAGCGTTAGTCGAAGAGAAACTCACCTTAAAAATGGCAGCAGCCGACAATTTTCTCCACTCTTTGTCCAAAACTGGAATTTCCGCATCTTCAGGGAACCTCACCGCTGATGGCGCGTCCTTACTATCAGCAACTATAAAAAGGCGGAGGTTATCTTTATGAAGGGCTTCCTTTCACTTCTGGGCATCACTTTAATCGTCGGGGCATTTGGGTTAATCCTTTTATCTTTCTCAGACAACCCTCTCGAAGAACTGAAAAAACAAGAGAGAATGTACGCATATATGGAAACGCGGCAAAACCACACAGCAGATCCGGCGCTCAGCCCCTCAGCGAAAACTGCATCCGGCGAACATCCGGAAATGCTTAAACTCGATTTCTCGCTGAACAACGGCAATAGCTGTGAAAATCCGGCTTTTACGCAAAAAAAGGCTGGCTCTGATTGATAGAGCCAGCCTTTACCTATATGGTCAATCGGATGATATTGCCTGATGGATCGGCTGTTTTAACATACACGCCGCGCTCTTCAACTGCGGCGCCAAGCGCGCGAAGCCGTTCGATAATGCGCTGCCGCTTTTCTTCGTCTGCCAGCATCAATGTGTAATAGCCTAATCCCGCTTTTTCTTTCGGAAGTGGCGGAATGCCGATGCCATTCCAGACATTCAGCCCGATGTGATGATGGTATTTGTGGTCAGCTAGGAACAGCGCCTGTCCGCCCAACGATGACACCACTTCAAATTCCAAGCCATTGACATAAAAGTCTTTTGCTTTTGCCAAATCCCCTACATGGAGGTGAATGTGGCCCATGACCGAGTCTCCGGGCATTCCCTGCCAAACTGCCCCTTCGTTTTCTGCAGCCTGGACAAGCCCATCCGCATCAATCGGGTCAACCGCCATTGCCACTTCACTGCCGTTCCAGATCCAGTCCTCAGGCTCGCGATCGCGGTAAATTTCAATACCGTTGCCTTCAGGGTCGCTTAAATATAACGCTTCGCTCACTAAATGGTCCGAAGAACCCAAACGCGCGCCTTTATTGTGAAGATGAATCAGTATTCTCCCCAAGTCTTCACGGCTTGGCAACAGGATAGCAAAATGGTAAAGTCCGGCGTAGCGCTGGTCTTTCCCCTGTAAGCCGTCCACTCCTTCAAGCCTTAGCAAGCTTTTTCCTCCCGCTCCAAGAACCGCTGAATCTGCGGATTTTTCGAGCACTTCAAAACCGATAATATCGCGGTAGAATTCAACCATTCCATTTATATCAAGAACCTTTAACCCGACTTCACCTACATAAGTTATAGGTTTCTCATGAAAATACATAATATATCGCCACCCCACTTAGTTACTTTATGTAACTAATTATATTTTAGGAACTATAATATGTCAAGTAACTAAATTCCTTTAACATACAAGGTAATTGTGTTATTATAAGCTAAAGGGGTGACAACAATGGATACGACTATTATTTGCCCGCGTTTCGAAACTGCAATTTCACTTCTCAGCCAACGCTGGACAGGCTTGATCATTTATCGGCTATTAGACGGCCCGCAGAGATTCAGCCACTTGACTGAAGTGATCGGCATAAGCGGACGCCTTTTGTCTGAGCGCCTGAAAAGTCTCGAAGCAGCAGGTGTCGTCACAAGAAAAGTTTATCCTGAAACGCCCGTCCGGATTGAATATGAGCTAACTGAAAAAGGATTCTCCTTAAAACCGGTCATGGATGCCATTCAGGATTGGTCGCAAGAATGGGTAGAACCTGTTAATACAAAATAAAACAGCTTATCCGCTAAAAGGATAAGCTGTTTTTTCTCGGCCATTATTTGTTCGGACAGTTTTCTTTGATGGAATTCCCGGATCAGAGAGTCTGGTGCTCAATGATGTGCTTTAGACCGGCGTGCGCCGTACTGAAGATTGGGGTGCCACTTTCCAGTGCTACAATGGACATTGCGAGCTTCGGGCTAATCCCCACCAAGATGCATTGTGTCCCGATAAGTTTCAAACTGTCGGTCATCATCTGGATCTGGTAGCGGATTTCGTTTTCAAATTCCGTGATGCCGCTCAAATCGAGCAGCACGTATTCAATATTTTTTCCGGAGCATTCCATGAGTACAGTCGCCAGCAATTCATCGGAACGGTTTCTGTCAAACTCTCCGATAAGCGGCAATGCAATCGTTTTTGCCCATATATTCAAGATCGGAATCGACAGATCTTTGATCAACTGTTCGTTCCGCTTCTGTTCGTCAGCTTGCGTGGTCACGTCCATCAGCATGACGATATAGCCGGCAATTTCTTCGCTGTCCTTGATCGGAGTGATGACAATATCTGTGACAAAGGCGTTGCGGATGGTAATGCGGGCACGATGCCCTTCCGTCAGCCCCTCCATCAACTTCCGTTGGTGGCCCGGCTGCAAGTGGAAATCGTCCATATTCATGCCGATCAAGTCCCGGCAATCCTCAATGCCATATAAAGGCGCGATGCCCGACAGCAGCCGGTGCGCCTCTGTATTCATCCAGCGTATCGTATAAGTCTCGTCAGTTATCATAATCGTTTCCCCGATATGATCCAGTGCGTTCATCAAAGATATATTATTTGGTATCGTGCCGATTGCGACCATATATTCACCTTACCCATTTCTCTTTTTTCGTCTTTCTTCAGTATCCCATACCTTTCGGCGTATGCGCTACTTTCGGCGGCACTTTCAAGTTACCGGCGAGCCATTTTTTTCTTCTTTGGCAAAAACGATAGTTCAGAATTTTTTTATCAAAACACCACTAGCTTTTGCCGATTTTTTTACAGAGCCGACCCAATAACGGCCGGATAAGGATTAAAATAAGGACAATAAGGGAAATAACGATAATAAAAGGCGAAAGGCGGCGGATACCATGTCCATGTATTCAAAAATTGCTTTTGATAACGACACCCGAAAAGTAGAGAAAGCATTGAAGAAATACGAAGACAAGAAAACGGAAGCTCTCGTTTTGCTGGCAGAAATTGATTTACTGGAAAAAATGGAAGATGTGAAAGACGCCGAAATGTGGAAGCGCCAGTCGATGAAGGAAAAGCTAGTTGCTGTGGAACGCCTGCGGAAAGACTTGAAAAACCAAGTGGTCGATTATATTGAAAAACACGGAGATCAGGATCTCCAGCGCTATACCGAATTGCTGGAAGAGCTGGAAAAAGATAAAGCACATTATTAGCGGGGAGCTATTCCCCGTTTTTTTCCGGCTTCTCCAAGTCCGGATTTTTTGCTTTTAAAATGTCGCCGGTCCATCCTCTTCTTCTAAAGAAAAGGTAGAGCGCCAACGTTGAACTGAATATGATGGCGAGCGAAACCAAATAGCCGAACGTCCAATAAATTTCAGGCATATACTTGAAGTTCATGCCCCATATCGCGCCCCAAGCCATAGCCGGCGTAAAAAGGGTCGTTAAAACCGTCAGCGTTTTGATGATCTCGTTCCCTCGGTAATTGGCGACCACATTCTCCATGTCCACCATGTTCTTGATTTCGTCTTCATAAGATTCAACTAGAATAACACAGCGCTCAATGCGCTGCGACGTACGGTAAAACTCGATGCCGTCATGGACGTCGCGTCCGAACGTTTCCGGAATAGCCATTTTAATCTCGGCAAAACCTTGGATCAAGTGTTTCCACAACAAAAGCTCATGCCGCAAATCCGATATTTTATCCAAGGTCTTGCTTTTATTGTTTTCACTGATTTCCCATAATAGATTGCGTAAACGCTCTTCGAATTGGTCGATTTTATGGAGAATGGAGCTGACCATATGCCCAAGGACTACCATCATCAGCTCGATGGTTGTTGTGGACGCCTCCATCTGTTTCAGGAGGGTTTCTTTATCAAGGTCGGCATCCTTCTCGAAATCCAATTGGTTCGTCACCAGAATGTCCCTCGACAAATAAAAGTGGAATACATCCAATTCCCCTTTATCGTGCTGGCTTTGCCGATAGATGAGCGATCCCCAAATTCCTTCGCGCCCTTTCTCAACTGTATCATTATGGAGGATATTCACTACTAAATCTTCGGAATCCTTGATCCATGAATGCATCTTGTAATGGTCCGGCAGGAATTTCAGGAAGTCCTCATCGCCAATTGCCCCTTCTTCTTGCCATACCACATGCATGAACTGGTATTGAGCCATACTCTTCCCCCTTTTTGCGCTCCAAAATTACATGCTGATTGAAAAAAACAAGCCGAAGACGGCTTGTTTTATTCTTTTCGGGGCTGTTGATCTCTATATTTCTCATTCGAGTTCTCTTTGTATTCCAAATCACGGTCAGGCATGGGATCTATTTCTTTCTTTTCAGGCATATCGCGGCGCGGTTCGACTTCTGGAATCAGTTCTTCCCCTTCGTGCTCTTCCTTGCCTTTTTTCATATGTTCCCTCCTCAACTTTCAGTTAGCATTAAAATACCCTTTCCGCCCATTTTTAATCCTTTCAGTTTTTCAATAATGATTCGATCAAGGCGCGGTCATCTGGATAAGCCATGTTCAAATCGATCAGCTCGCCGACCGGTTTCCAAGCAACGTCCAAGATCAAGCCGAACGGATCTTCTGCAATGATTTCTCCGCCGGTCACTTCCACACGGAAATAATGCACTTCGAACGATACAGCCGAATTTTCGTATTCCCCTTTTTTCACTGTCAATTCCTCTTTCGCTTCGACAATCAAACCCGTTTCTTCAAAAAACTCCCGCTCGCAGCACGCGCGCAAGCTTTCACCAGATTCTGCGCCGCCCGCAGGAACGGCCCATTTCTTGTCGCCATCTTCAGGCATGTTTTGCTGTACAAGCAGCACCTCATTTTTATCATTGACGCATATTCCGGCCGCACCTTGCCAATTGGACATTTCCATCATAATTCCTCCATCGCTTGTTTTTCTATTCCGGAAACCAGCTGGGTTTACCTTTAACATACTAAAAAGCGGCTCGCATAAGCAAGCCGCTTTTTATATCATTACATTGTTTTCGAATAATGGCTATCCAATGTGAGGCCATGTGTTGCCTCCGGAAGGCCAAGGTCTCCCGAAAAACCATTTGCTCGGTAAAAAGCGTCTGCGTTCGCTGAATCTGTCCTCACGACAATTTCCTTGAAATGTCCGCGTGCGTGATCGACGATTTTTTTCAGGAGCTTCGTCCCGATGCCTTGCCTGCGTGCCCCAGACGAAATGTAAAATCGCCGCAGCCGCCCTACACCGCTTTTATCTGAATAAGGATCCCGGTTTATGCCGCCAATCGCCACTAAATGACCATGCTGGTCCCACGCCCCGTATAAGATTTCGCCCTCTTTATCGAATGTATTTGTGCCGTCTTCGTATTGGTCGACAAGCCGCCGTAAAAAGCGATACCCTTCCGCTTCACTTTCTTCCACCAATTTCGAGACATCGACTGATTTTAAATCTGTGATTTCTTTCAATTCAAGTTTCATGCCGCTCCTCCTCATCCTGGTCTATGCTTGCTACCGTTCCTCTTTCAGTGTATAGAAAACTACCGGTATGCGCTACCTTAAAGTCAGAATTTTCTTTATTTTAAACTTTCTTTTTAGCTATATAAGTTGAACTAATGATTCCCAGTGTCGATATTCCGCAAAACAGCTGCGCTTGTCGCGGGCGAGAGCCATGCCCTAAGCGCCGAAGCGGTGTATAAAAGTTATTTTCTTTAGTTCAACTTATATAGATGGATTCCATACAAAAAAACCTGCACAGAATTCACCTCTGTACAGGCTGATGTGTTATCGCAGATTATACGGAGGAAGATTCCACGTTCGCTTTCCGTCCTTCCATTTTACGGACGATGTAAATACTTGCCTCATATAGCACCGCCATCGGAATGAGCACCAGCAGCTGGCTGATGAAATCCGGCGGAGTGATCAATGCCGAAACGATGGCAAGTACCAAATACGACCATTTCCGTACTTTCTTCATCGATACCGAAGTCAGTATGCCGATTGATGACAAGAACAACGCGACAATAGGCATTTCAAATAGCAGGCCTAACGGGATTGTGGTCATGATCAGAAAATGGATATATTCGCTCGCTGATATCATCACCGCGAAATTGGCTGCGCCGAGGCCCACTAGAAACTGATAGCTCAACGGGTTGACGATGAAATAGCCAAATGCAACTCCCGCTACAAAAAGCACTAGCATCGCCGGAGAATATAGCCCGATGAATTTCGACTCCTCTTCCTTCAATCCAGGTTTTACAAACTGCCACAAGAAATGGCAAAGGAAAGGCAGCGACAAGCCGAGCGCCAGCGTTAAAGAAATCGACGTGTAGAATTTGATGACTTCAAGCGGCCCGAGAATGACCAGGTCATGGCCTTTGACAACAAAAGGAAACCATAAATTCAACGTCGAAAAAACCACAATCAGGAACAAGCCGAAAACCAACAGGCTTTTAATCAGTTGCTTCCGCAGATCGCCCAAATGGTCAATCAGCGTTTCCACACGATCATCTTGCGGAGGCGGTTCCGGAGCCGGCGGTTTTTGCGGCGGCTCTTCCGCAAGATGCTGGATAGATGTCACTTCTTTTTCCGGTGGCTTCTCAAGCTGTACTTTCTTTTTCGCCAGCGGGCTGATTAGTTTGCTTTCTCCATACGGATCCATTTAACCACCTTCATATGTTTTCGGATTTTTTCTCTTCTTTCTTTGCTGCAGGCTCTTCATCATCGTCATCCATCAACCCTTTAGTGGAGCGCTTGAACTCTGAAAAAGTCTTGCCGACAGCTCCGCCGATTTCAGGCAGCTTTTTCGGTCCGAATAAAATAAGGACAATGACCAGAATAATGATCAATCCCGGTACGCCAATTGAAGCTAATCCTCCCATATTGTTTTCCTCCTTTGTTTAAACGAGGGGTCCCCCGTTTTTGCTGTAATTGATGACACCTTCTGCACAACGGTAAGCCAAAGCTCCGACTGTTCCAGTCGGGTTATAGCCGCCATTATGCGCAAAATTCCCTGCGCCGACAACGAACAAGTTTTCGGCATCCCAATGCTGCAAATAATTATTGACGACACTATTCGCCGGATCGGCTCCCATGATCGTGCCTCCGGTATTATGCGTAGTCTGGTATGGCACTATGTCATAATCCGATATCGGATTGCCGCCTGCAACTGTTTTCGCTCCCATTTCCTTCATGATTTCAGCCGCTTTTTCTGATAAGTAGGAATGCAGTGCACGATCCTGGTCGGTGAAATTATAAGTCATCTGCAGCAATGGCACTCCGTAAATATCTTTATAAGTGCCATCGAGAGCCAAGTAATTCTCTTTATGCGGCATCGAAGCACCCTGTCCGCCTACCCCCAAAGTCCGGGTGAAATTTTCGATGGAAGCTTTTTTGAATTCCGCTCCCCATGAAGGTGTGTCAGGCGGAAGCGGGTTGAACAGGATCGGCCGGCTTCCGGTTTGGGTAATCGATAAGCTTGCACCGTGGATGAAATCCAGATCGCTGTGGTCGAAACTGTCTCCGTTAAAATCATCGATTGTCATGCCGAGAGCGCCCGCCCCCATGAACGTGTTCATCTGCTCATCAAAAAATCCGGTTGCTCCTGGAAGAATCTGATAAGCGTAGTTTTTACCAAGCGTCCCTCTCCCCGTAGCAGGGTCGTATTGTTCGCCAATTTGCGAGACCATCAGCAATTTGGCGTTGTTGAGCATATAGCTGGTCAAGACAACTACTTCCGCAGGTTGGATGAATTCCTCGAAAGTGACGGTATCAAAATAGCGGACGCCCGTAACTTTATCGCCTTCTTTCATGACTTCTACAACATTTGCGTTGAACTTGATTTCATAATTTCCGGTTTCGCGCGCTGTCGGCACCACCGTGATTTCAGGTGAGGTCTTGGCGCCGTATTCACAGCCGAAGCGTTCGCAGAACCCGCAGTATTGGCAGGCATTGATTTGTTGCCCATCCGGATTCTCATAAGCCTCTGAAAGATTGGCTGACGGCATCATGAATGGCGAGTAGCCAAGTTTGGTTGACGCTGTCTCGAACTTCTTCAGAATCGCCGTCTTTTTCATCGGCGGCGTCGGATACTCGCTGGAGCGTTTGCCCCAGAACGGGTTCTTATCTTCACCCGATATACCGGCCGTTTTTTCGAAGCGGTCGAAATAAGGCTCCAGTTCATCGTAGGTGATGCCCCAGTCCTGCAAAAGGTAGTCAGCGGACAATTTATTGCCGTATTTTTGCTCGGTCATCGTCTTGATCTGAAAATCGTAAGGCAGGAAGCGCCAATTTTGCCCGTTCCAGTGGGTACCGGAACCTCCAAGCCCTTCACCAAGCAGGAAAGATCCCATCTGACGCATCGGCAGCGCACGCTGTTTGCGACTGTTGCGGAACGTGACGGTTTCTTTTGACAGATCTTGCATCAGTTCATAGCGCACAGCATAGCGGTATTCATCGTGGACAATTGAAAAATCTTCTGTGCCACGTTCTCTCCCGCGTTCAAGGCCCACCACTTTCAGGCCTTCTTTGGCACATTCCGCAGCGATGATGCCGCCCGTCCAACCTACGCCAACTGTAACTACATCGACTTTATCCAAAGTTGTGACCATTGCAGTCCCCCCTTTAACCTAATTTTGCATGCCAAGTGAATGTGGCTCGATCTCGACAAAATCTTCACTCTCAATATCATTGATATAAGCTGCTTGGTGTCCAGGAAACCCTTTCATCTTCCAGCCTTCCATGTTCTGGTTTCCGCCGTAGATCGGGTCCGCGTAGGCCCCTTCAAGCGTTGCCATTCGCAAGAGGCGGAAAAAGAACAGGGCAGATACGCCGCTCATTTGAATCTCCTCTTCCTGTAATGCCGTCAGGATTTCATCCATTTGTCCGCCTTCAAGGTCAACAAAATTCACCTTGAAACGCGATTGCGCTTCTTGCTGCATAATCTGCAAGCCTTGGCGGAACATCTCGTTCCGTTTTAGCCGGCTTTGGTAGCCCTGTGTCATTTCGCCTTCGAAAAACGGCCCTTGCATGTATTCTTTGGAGTTCTCCCCGTATGCACCGGCGAGCTGGCGATCGATAAAATAAGGAACCCCTAAGCCGATTGCGCCTGGCCCTAAATCATCTTCAGGGAAAATACGTTCCGTCGCTTGTGCTAGGATTTGGAATTCCGCATCATTCTTGAAGAACACCAATCCCCTTACGCCGCCTGCAGCGCCGCCTTCACTTGTAGCAGGCGCTTCTCCCGGAGCAGCAGTATCCTTGACATTGGCGCCAATCAGCCCGCCAATAATGCCGCCGCCGATCAAGGCACCAGCCGCAACGCCAGAAGTTTTCAAAAAGTCGCGCCTAGAATAATTCTTTGCTTCTTTCGCCATTTCCAGACCCCCTTATCTTTTGTAGATATACTATTCAGAATATTGCTTATTTTATTATATGTAAAGCTTTAACCAGAATTAATGGAAATTAATTGATATCTATATTAAAAAAAAACCCCTTATCGCACTGCGACTCCGAAAGCAGAATTTCGTCTGGCTTTCCGGGGCAGTCCATAAGGGGTATTTTGGCATAAAAAAAGCCAAGGGAATGGTCACCTCAGCTGTATGGCTATAATTATTAGTCTAGAACTTTGATTGTGATGTTTTTACGGCCCCACTCAAGTGCTGCGCTTTGAGATGGAAGGAATACATCAATCTTGTTGCCTTTAATTGCGCCACCTACGTCACCTGCGATAGCAGTTCCGTATCCTTCAACCCATACTTTAGAGCCTAGAGGGATAACAGTCGGGTCTACAGCAATCACTTTTTGGTTCGGATTAGAACGCAAATCTTGACCTGTAGCAGTTGTTCCTGAGCAGCCTGCGCAATATGCAGTGTAAGCCGTAGCTGAAACTGTCATTTCTTTGCCGGCTTGCTGAGTTGCTGGAGCAGGTGCCGCTTTTGCTGCTGCTGGAGCAGATGCTTGCACGGGTGCTTTAGCTGGTGCCGCTGCAGGTGCTGAAGCTTGTTTAGGTGCAGCCTCTTGGCCAGCTTCTAATGTGAAATCTTGTCCCGGGAAGATTAAATCGGATGAAAGTCCGTTCCAACCCATTAATTGATCAACTGTTACGTTATTTTTCTGTGAGATACCCCAAAGAGTATCACCTGACTCTACTGTATACGATGAACTAGCGCTAGCTGTGCTTGCTGCGCCTACACTTAATACTGCGATTGCAGTTAGTGTAATGATTTGCTTCTTCATAAAATGAATTTCCTCCTTTTCACTAACAAATAGCATCATAACACCTTCACATTTCATAACGATGACAGAACGTCGGATATAAAATAACAATTACGTTACGTAAAAGTGATATACATTACAATGTGTAATGAATCAGAAAATTCACTTTAGAAAAAATATAGTTTATGGGGTATTAAGATAGAGAGGAGATAAATATTCGAGTTCTCTACATAAAAAATAAAGGCGAGGATAGGTCACGATCTTCTATTGGGCTTGGTGGAGTGCAGAATACTCATATTACTGCAACGCTGACCTTCTCAATCATTATTCTACTGTTGGGCGCTTCGTTCTTTAAAGTGATTCAAAATGATCCACTCATCAAAAAACGCTAACGGACATAAAAAAAAGAATCAGCCGCAATGGCCGAATCTTTTTTTATTTAAATACGCTTGTGCTGTGAAGCGGCTGGATTTTCGATTTTGGATCAAGAAAGGCTTTCGCGTTGTTGATGGCTGTCGGCGCTTCTCCGAACCCTACAGCGATCAATTTTACTTTGCCTTCATACGTGGCAATATCCCCGGCTGCGTAAATCCCCGGAATGCTCGTTTCCATTTTCGAATTTACTACTACGGAGTTTTTCTCCATCTCCAAGCCCCATTCTTTGATCGGACCGAGGGAAGTGATATTGCCGTAGTTGACGATGACGTGATCGGCTTCGATATGCTCTTCGTTGCCTTCTTTGTCGACGAGGACAAGTTTACGGAGCTGGCCATTTTCGCCAACTAGTTCTTTTACGCCATAGGGTTTTTTGACTTCCACTTTAGAAGCGAGCAATGTGTCGATGTTCGCTTCATGGGCCGTCATTTTTTCCCGTCGGTGGCTTAATGTGACGTGTGCCGCTACATCTTCCAGCATCATTGCCCAGTCGACCGCAGAATCGCCGCCGCCCAGGACGACCACTTTCTTGCCGCTGAATAACGTCAGATCTTTTACTCCGTAATGGAGGGTTTTGCCTTCAAAAGGCTCTGAACCATCCACGCCCACCTTGCGCGGCTGGAAAGCTCCGACTCCGGCAGTCAGCAAGACCGCCTTTGTGTAATGGACGTCTTTATCGGTAGAGATTTCAAAATAATCTTCTTCCAGACGCTCGACAGTGGAAACCGTCTCTTCCAGGCAGATCGCAGGATCGCCGTAATTCGCCTGGACCACTAGACTGTCCACAAGGTCTTTCGCCAACACTTTCGGAAATCCGCCAACATCATAGATGAACTTATCGGGATACAGCTCTGTTAGCTGCCCGCCAAGCTGAGGTAAACTATCAATGATCTTCACTTTCATTTTGCGCATGCCGCCGTAAAAGGAAGCAAACAGCCCGGTCGGACCGCCTCCGATAATTGTAATATCAAAAACTTCGCGTTCTGCCATCTATAACACTCCTAATCTGCTCAATAATTATATCCTATCATATTATGCCCTATTTCACGCAATCAGACTAATGAATGAAATAGCCTTATGATTATACAGACAGGGAAAAAATCGATATACTTGGGAATGTACAAATTGAAAAGGAGATGTTGTAAATGACGAAAAAAGGACATATCCACATGGAAAACGGCGAAGTAATCGAATTCGAGCTTTTCCCGAACGAAGCACCAAATACAGTTAAAAACTTTGAGGAACTTGCAAACTCCGGTTTTTATAACGGCGTAACTTTCCACCGCGTAATTCCTGGTTTTGTTTCCCAAGGCGGAGACCCTACTGGAACTGGCGCAGGCGGCAGCGGCAAAAACATCAAATGTGAAACTGAAGGAAACCCGCGCAAGCACCAGGCAGGCAGCCTTTCAATGGCGCATGCAGGAAAAGACACGGGTTCAAGCCAATTCTTTATCGTCCATGCACCACAACCGCATTTGGACGGCGTCCATACTGTTTTCGGCCAAGTAACTTCAGGCCTTGAAACAGCGAAAGCGATGAAAAACGGTGACAAAATGACGAAAGTCCACGTCTTCGACGAAGAATAAAACAGGAAAACCGGTTTGGATTTATAAATCCAAACCGGTTTTTTTATCGTTCTCCACTTTTCTTAGTTCTTGATGTATTTATTCACAATTTCCTCGTACGTGCCGTCTTCCTTCAATTGCTGAAGCCCTTCATTGATTTGTTCCAGTAATTCGCTATGTTCCCCTTTCAACACTGCGATGCCATACTTTTCATCTGTCAAACGGTCTCCGACTGTTTTCAGTTCAAGGTCCCGTTTGGCAATTGCGTAAGCGATCACAGGGTAATCTTCGACAAAAGCATCTGCATGCCCGTTTGCCAATTCCAGGAACATCGAAGGACTGTCCTCAAAATAAGCGATTCGATAGCCGTATTTCTCTTTGTTTTCGGTGACAAATTTCGACCCGGTCGTTCCGCTCTTAACAGCGATGACTTTTCCATCCAAATCTTCCAATGTTTCAATTTCTCGATTTTCCTGTGCTGTTACCAACGTCAATCCTGCATCGAAATAAGGATCAGAAAAATCCAAAATCTCTTGGCGTTCTTCCGAAATGCTCATTCCTGCAATTGCCAAATCAATGGTGCCTTCTTCGAGTGCCGGAATGATTCCAACAAAATCCATTGGGCGGAATTGAATTTCAAACTCTTGATTTTTTGCAATTGCTTTGATCAGTTCAATGTCAATCCCTTGGTATTCCCCGCCAACTTGGAATTCAAAAGGCGGAAACGAGGTGTCGATGCCCACCGTATATACACCTTGTTCTTCACTTCCGCTTCCGCTTTCGCCCTCACTTTCTCCTCCTTCTCCTTCAGATTCTCCATTCTGCTGTGCGCACGCTCCTACGATAAGAATCAGTGTAAAAAAAAGCAGTAAAAAACTGAGTTTTTTCATCTTTTCCACCTCTCATCGTACCTTTATGTACCCTTATAATTTAACACATTTTTCTGATTATTGACACTTTTTTGATTAATTTACCTAGAAATTTATACTTGTGAATCATGGCAGATTATACGCTCTATTGCTGGCAAAATACACTCTGTTGGCGAAGAAATACGCCCCACAACAGTTCAGATACGTTTTTCGCTCTTCTCCATAAAAAAAGCACGCCCCCGGAAGGGCATG
Source organism: Planococcus sp. (in: firmicutes) (assembly GCA_035468565.1). Classification (GTDB taxonomy): domain Bacteria; phylum Bacillota; class Bacilli; order Bacillales_A; family Planococcaceae; genus Planococcus. Next base: position 15,080 of record DATISS010000181.1, on the reverse strand, counting down.
CTTTTACAATACTTTGCTCAGGAATGCTTTTGTGCGTTCGTGCTGCGGGTTGCCGAATAATTCTGCCGGCACATTTTCTTCCACGATATAGCCGCCGTCAATGAACATGACGCGGTCGCCCACTTCACGGGCAAAGCCCATTTCATGCGTGACAATGACCATCGTCATCCCTTCAACAGCCAGCTGCTTCATAACATCGAGAACGTCGCCGACCATTTCGGGGTCAAGCGCCGATGTCGGTTCATCAAACAGCATAATTTTCGGGTCCATCGCAAGCGCACGGGCAATCGCAACGCGCTGCTTTTGGCCGCCTGACAATTCGCCCGGGTAGGCATTTGCTTTTTCCCTTAAACCGACTTTATCAAGCAGCTCGAATGCTTTTTCAGTAACGGCTTTCTTGTTGTTTTTCTTCAGCTTCATAGGTGCGAGCGTGATATTTTCCAGCACGCTCTTATGCGGGAACAAGTTGAATTGCTGGAATACCATGCCTACATCTTGCCGGACTTTATTGATGTCCACTTTCGGGTCGGTAATATCGATTCCTTCAATATAGACATGCCCGCCTGTAATTTCTTCAAGCCGATTCAAACAACGGAGAAATGTACTTTTTCCGGATCCGGAAGGGCCGATGACGCAGACCACTTCTTTTTCTTCAATCACGGTGCTCATATCTTTCAACACTTCAATTTTTCCGAAGGACTTTTTTAGGTTTTCCACTCTGATCATAGTCATCGCAATACAAACTTCCTTTCTACAAAGCTCGCCAACATTGAGAGCAAGTAAATGACAATGAAGTAAATGACTCCAAGGGTCAAGTAAATTGTAAAGGCTTCAAAAGTCTGGCTGGCTTGAATGCGTCCTTCCTGCGTCAAATCAGCGATGCCGATGACTGACAGCAGCGAGGTATCCTTTAATGAAATGATGGCCTGGTTGGTGATGGTCGGCAGCATCCGGCGGAAAGCCTGCGGCAAGATGATGTAACGCATATTTTGAGTGGCATTCAAGCCGAGCGAGCGCGCAGCTTCCGTCTGCCCTCTGTCAATAGACTGGATGCCGGCACGGATAATCTCCGAGAAATAAGCACCGGCGTTGATAGCCACTGTCACGATCCCTGCCGTTGTATTGTCCATCGAGAAAAAGCCGAGTGAATTGAGTCCGAAATAGATGAAGAATAACTGGACGATAAACGGTGTTCCGCGTATCGCATCAACGAAGAATTTCGCAATCCAGTTCAGGATTTTGAACGGGGCCAAACGAAGCAGCGCCACGATCAATCCAATAATAAAACCAAGAACGATTGCAATTAGGAAAATATACAGCGTAACTTGCAACCCTTCCATCAAATAGGGCAAGGCATTCATAATCGTATCCATTTTCACGTCTCCTTTGCATACAGAGCAACTTTAACCGGCGAAGGACTTGCCTCTACGGATTTCCAGCTAATCCAATCGATTTTTGGCGGCCAAGCCATTAAAACCGGAAAAAAATGCAGCGCGCTGCTGCGCGCCACATGTAAGTCCGTTATTCGGCGATATATTTATTGAGGATTTCATCGTATTCTCCGCTGTCGCGAAGTTCTTGAAGGCCTGTATTGATCTTTTCAAGCAAATCAGCGTTTTCGCCTTTCAATACAGCGATGCCGTATTGATCGCCTGTCAAACGTTCGCCGGCAGTCTTAAGGTCCAAGCCGCTTTCAGCAATTGCATAAGCAATAACCGGGTAATCTTCAAGAAGCACATCGGCATTGCCGTTTGAAACTTCTTGGAACATCGATGGGCTATCTTCGAATTGTGAAACGGTATAGCCATATTTCGATTCATTGTCCATAGCGAATTTAGAGCCTGTCGTCCCGCTCTTCACTGCTACCGTCTTGCCTTCTAAATCTTCCAACGACGTAATGTCATTATTGTCATTGCTGACTACCAATGACAAGCCTGCATCAAAGTACGGATCCGAGAAATCCACCACTTTTTTGCGCTCGTCCGTGATGCTCATGCCTGCAATCGCCACATCCAATTGGTTCGCTTGAAGAGCCGGAATGATGCCGCCGAAGTCCATCGGATTGAACTCGATTGCAAATCCTTGGCTTTCCGCGATGGCATTGATCAAATCGATGTCGATCCCTGTGTATTCTCCGCCTTCTTCAAATTCAAAAGGTGGATATGTTGTATCGATTCCCACTTTATAAGTCTTTTCTTCACTAGAACCTTCCCCACCGCCTGAGCTGTCCGATGAATCATCTGAACCGCATGCCGTGATAACAAGCATTGCTGCCAGAAGAACTAGCAATAAACTGAATTTCTTCATGTTGTTGGCGCCCCCTTTGTTTCTTTTATTAAAATACTAGTTGTAGTATATCATAAAGTCTTTCTTATCAGAACCTTCCAAAGAAATTAAACAGCGCTATTTCTCTGACTACTCGTGTCCCGCCGCCTTCTGCGAAATTACTCGCTTTCTGCGTAAACGGTTGAACAGGCGGAAATTATGGACAAGCGTTTTCAAAACGGCGTACAGCGGAATCGCTATGAGAATGCCGATCAAGCCATAGAGCGCCGCGGCAATCAGCAACAACAGAATGATGGTCAGCGGATGGATGTTCAGCCGGCTGCCCATGATATTCGGCGTGATCAAATTCCCTTCAATCTGCTGCACCGCCAGCAGGACCAAAATCACTTTGAATGCGCTGATCAGCGGATCGCCGCTCATTAATGCGACAAAAAGCGCCGGCACCACTCCGATGATCGGCCCCAGAAACGGGACAATCGTCAAGAACATCGCAAAAATCGCCAACAGCAGCGCATAATCCAGCCCGATGATCAAGTAACCGATAAACATCAGCACGCCAACCGCTCCTGCGACAATCGCCTGGCTCACAATGTAATTCGACAAAGTTTCGTCCATGTCTTTCAAAACTTTGCGCCCTTCCAGCTTGTGGTCTTCTGACACATATTTCATCAAATGCGGCACAAGCTTGTCATCGTCTTTCAGCAGAAAGAATAAGATGAATGGCACCACAATCAGAACAACCGCGGCATTCATCAACATGGCTAAGACATCCATGGCATTCTTCATTAAATTATCGGAATACTTTTCAGCATATCCGAGCAAGTTGCTTTTCAGTTCATCACCTTTTAAACCCGCAAACTCAAAACTGGATACCGCGTTGTCGGATTCCTCCGTCATCTCCTCAACCGTTTTCGGCGCGAGCTCCGCCAGGCTTGCCACTTGTTCCTTGATGGTCGGGCCGAAAAAATACAAGATGGCCGAAGCCATTAAAATGAATAAAGAAAAAACTGCAATAATAGCTGCAATTTTAGGGATAAAACGCATCAATAAATGCAAAAAAGGGCGGATCAAGTAATACAGCAGCCCAGCGATCAGAATCGGGGCAAAAATAGTGGTAAGCACCACTTGGAATGGCCAAAGAGCGTAGTCGATTTTCCCAAGGAAAAAAAGGATGACAACCACCAGCAAGGTGCCGGTAGCATATTCAAAAAAAGGTTTCTTAATCCACATGCTTTCTGTTCCTCTCTAGCAATTATTCTTCCGCAGTACAGCGGATCAGTAGATATACTTTCTTTCACATATTTGCATTGCTGCGGCTTCGGCAAATGATTAAAAACCACCATAAAAAAGAGCGAAAGCAATACGTTTCCGCTTTCGCTCTTGCATTGTCATTTATCTTCTTCTAATTCTTTCATTTCACGGTGAGTCTGGGGGAAGGCGTTTGCTTGCCATTCCTCGCGGTACGCAGAATCTAATTGTGAAAGCCCTTTTTCAGCCGGGTCTGTATCGGCAATGACGCTTTCGCGTTTATCCACTTCCGAACTGTTTCTCATATCAATGTCTTTCGGTACATTCAATTTGTTTCGTTCCTGAATTGCTCTAAAAGCGAAAATGCCGGCTCCGGCCGCAAGCGCGCTTCCAATAACTGAGTTCAATGTCGATTTTCTCATAATAAATCCCTCCAAATAGAATGCTGAATAACGTTTCTTCTTTTTTTGTATACCCTTAAAACAACTTTTTAACTATTTTACAGAAGAATTTTTTTTGCCGGGCACATGAAGCGGACTTGAAAGCCAGCAGGGAGTATACTAATTTTAACTAGAACAAAGGAGGGGAAATGCGTGAGCGAGTCACTGAGATTTGCCGATTACAATCAATTTCTTTATGCGCTTCACCAGAAAAAACACCCTTTCTTTGCGGCTGCCCACCGCGGACTGTGGGGAAAAGCTCCAGAGAATTCATTGCCTGCCTTCTACAATTGCATCCAGCAACATGTTTACTTGATTGAAATGGATCTGCAGCAGACGAAAGACGGGCATTTGGTCATTTTGCATGACGACACCGTCGATCGCACAACAGACGGCACTGGCAAGATCACGGACTTCACTTTAGCTGAAGCCCGCCGCTTGCGTTTGAAAGAAGGGGTCGGCGGCAAGCATGCCGCGCTCACCGACTATCGCATCCCGACCATCTATGAAGTGCTGTCGCTCGTGAAAGACAAAGCGATGATCAACGCGGACAAATCTTGGGATGACCGCTATGAGCTTTACGAAGCGCTCGAAAAGACGGATGCTTTTGACCATGTGCTCCTTAAGAGCAGGCAGCCTGTCGATGAAGTCCTTGAATTTTTCCATTCCCGTGAAAAAGCGGTGCATTATATGCACATCATCACCGACGAAAACCTGGATCAGCTGGAGGAGCTATGCGAACGCTTTCCACCCGTAGCCATCGAAATCCTTTTCCACAAAGAGTCGGACCGGGTGCTTTCTGAACCTGTCCTGTCAAAAATGAGAAACCACGCAAATCTATGGGTCAATTCGCTGGATGACGGCGAGAATGCCGGCCATAACGATGCATTGTCACTGATAGACCCTGAGCGTGGGTGGGGCTGGCTCTTAGACCGCGGCATCAATATGATCCAGACCGATTATCCCGAAAAAGCGCTCGCATATGCGCAGCACCGGCTGACAGGTAAAAGCTGATTCCGGCTATTGCCTGTCCGTTTTTTATCCAGTGTCCACCTGGAAGCAACCATCATCGAACTGACGCCCTCTTTTGTATCAATCCAGCATTTCGGTATATTTCTCCTCAAATTTGTGAACAAATGATTAATAAGTTATCAGAAAATACAGTTTATTGTTATATTTTTTCATTTTTTATGATACAATTTTCTTAAATAAGGGAGGGATTTTCATGAAAAGCATTCTGTCTATTGTAGCGGCTCTCATCCTTGCATTCAGTGTTTTTACGGTTCCTGCCAAAGCGGTTGTAACATTCGACGACTTTTTCGCTACCGATCCATTTGCGTTCGAAGTCATCTATCTGCATGAATTGGGGATCATCTCCGGCTATCCGGATGGCACATTCCGCCCCAATAATCCTGTCACCCGCGCTGAAGCCGTCACGATGGTCGGCCGCGCACTGAAGCTCGATGGCACCAAGAGAGCCACCCCGTTCTCGGATGTCAGCCCATCGAGTTTCGCTTCCGGCTACATCGCTTCCGCAGCTGCTGAGGGCATTGTCCTAGGTTATGCAGACAAGACCTTCAAACCGCTAGCTCCAGTGACGCGCGGCCAAACAGCCGTGATTTTAGACCGAGCTTTCTACTTTGCCGATGCTCCGGATAATACTTTTTCGGATGTCAATCCGGACCAGTATTATTTTGACGCGATTTCGCGCCTAGCATACGCAGGTGTAGCGAGAGGCTATCCGGATAATACCTTCAAGCCTGGTTTAAACGTCAGCCGTGTCCACTTTGCCGCATTTCTGGCGCGTACGATTGAACCGTCTTTCATTCCTGAAAAACGTGAATTGCTGAATGACGCCAATGATATTCTGGCGGATTTAAAAGCTAAAGACTTCGAAAGTGTGTCCGATTATGTCAGCTCAGATGAAGGCATCGTTTTCTGCCCTTACAGCGGCGGCTGCATGGGCGACGACAGCGGCGTATCCTTCACGAAAGCCGAAACCGCGAATTTTATGGAAGATAGCAAAGAGTATTTGTGGGGTTACCAGGACGGAAGCGGATTACCGATTGAATTGACTCCTGCGCAGTATTACGATGAGTATTTGATGGACGCCGTCTATAATACAAAAGACCGCTATGGCATCACCGAACAGCCGATGACGATGGAACAGATCCATGAGCGTTTCCCGGCGGCGACCATCGTCGAGTTCTACTACCCGGGCACCCAGCAATATGACTTCATGGATTGGCAGAACCTCAATATGGTCTTTGCCAAGGACAGCAGCGGCGAATGGCACTTGATCGCCATCGTCAATAATCGTTGGACCATCTAGTTCATTTAAAAAGCGGACACGGCGCATCCTACGCCGTGTCCGCTTTTGTCATTCTCCAGCCGTTTGTCCGAGCAGCCGGACCAGGGCGTTTTCAAAATCATCATTATGTTCCTGGCGGCGCTTTTTAGGGCCTTTCATTCGCCCGCCACTCTGCCGGATTTTTTTTGCTATATGGCGGCCATGAAGAAGCTGGTCTATATTTTCATCTGAATAGACACGGCCGTTCTGGTCGATTGGCATTCCTCTTTTTGCGAGCACCATTGCAGCTAAGCCGTAATCCTGCGTCACGACGATATCCCCTTTGTCGACTTTATTGACCAAAACAAAGTCTACGGCATCAGCACCTTTTGAAACAGTAACCGTTTCTGCGCCTTCCCGCTGCATGATATGCGCAGTGTCACAAATCAGCAAAACCGGAAGCCCGAAGCGCTTCGCTGCCGCTATCGTCAAATCTACTACCGGGCATCCGTCGGCATCAATCAGCACTTTCGTCATTTCTGTTTCTTCCGCTCAGCCAATTCATCGACCATTTTTTCTGCCGCCCGGCGGTAAAGGTTGCTCGTATGGACGAGCGATGCAATCAGCAATACCTCTTCGAGCTCTTCCGCGTCCTCCATGCCACGTGCCTGGCGCGCCGCTTCTTCCGACTGTTTATGGAAAATGTCTTTGAAGATTTCAACATTGCTTTGCTGAAGTTTCAAAAAACTGGCGTAAAAACTTTCCAAATCCCATTCTTTCTGCATCGCTTTTTCATTGATGCCATCCAATACTTTTTTGACATCGTTGATGGATAGCACGCTCTTCATCTGATAAATCAAGCTGACTAACATAATATGGTTACGTGAATATTTTTTATTTTGGATCGGATAGAACAATTTTCCTTTGGCATAATTGTTGATCATCGTTTTTGTTAAGATTTTTTCTTCGCTGTTCCGTTTGGCATCCGCGAAAACTTCTTCAAAAAGCTGGATCACTTGATCAATATATAATTCGATTTTTGGTATATCTTCGGCCAACACCTGTTTTTCCAAAGCCAGGTTATCCAGCCACTTTTCGTTCCGCCTCATCCGCATTCACCTTCGCCGCCGTATTTGATTCCTTAATTTTACCCTATCATCCCAAATTCTCCAAACTTGACCGCATAAATAAATGAAGGTATTATTATAAGTAGTTTAGATAACTATGTAAGAAGAGGTGTATATTAAAATGCATGCTTATATCCGTGAACCGTTCAATGCGTTATCCCATTTAGCAGGAGCTTTGCTGTCTTTTATCGCTCTTTTGATGATGGCCATTAAAGCTTCTTACAACCAAGCTCCCGCCATCCACTTAGCTGCAGTCCTGATTTTCGGCATCAGCCTGATGTGCCTTTACACAGCATCGGCAATCTACCATAGCGTCAAGGCGAGCCCGCGGTTTATCGCGTTTTTGAGAAAGCTGGACCATTCGATGATCTACGCCTTGATCGCAGGATCTTATGCGCCATTTTGCCTTATCGCTTTGGAAGGTACCCTCGGCACCGTGTTATTCGCGTTAGTGGCGGTTATCGGATTGAGCGGTATTTTCTTTAAAATGATATGGTTCCATTCCCCGCGCTGGCTTTCAACCGTCCTCTATATCGCAATGGGATGGATCATCGTGTTCGCAGTCGTGCCATTGGCAGGCCAATTGTCGCTTGTCGGTTTGCTGCTGCTTGTCGGCGGCGGCATCCTTTACACGGTCGGCGGCATTATCTACGCGCTGAAACCGGAAATGTTTTCACATTTGCGCCTCGGCTTTCATGAAATCTTCCACCTGTTCATTTTAGCCGGCAGCCTATGCCATTTCCTTGCCGTTTATTTCTACGTCCTTTGATCGCTTCCGCCCGTTTTCCGCATTCCGGAAAACGGGCTTTTTCAATGCCGATTTCTGGAATGCTGTTCCATGAGAATATATTAAGTGCTATGATAATTCAAACGTTTCGAAAGGGGAAATGAACATGACAATCTTTTCAGCGGCAGACGAAAAAACTGCCGAGAAATTATTTCAAGCTTATGTACATAAACAGCAACTCGCTAAAGATCAAATTCCCGCATCCTTGGACAAGCAGCAGGCATATGGCATCCAACATGCGCTGACGGCGAAAAAAATTCAGTATGCCGGCGAAGAACTGAAAGGCTATAAAGTGAGTTTGACCAGCCAGGAAACACAAAAGCTGTTTAATTCAACGACTCCGCTTTACGGTGCGCTGATGTCTTCAGCGTTGTCAGACGGCATCATCGAACTTGATGGGATGGCTTCGCCCTTGATTGAAATTGAATTAATCTTCATCGCCCTCGAAGATCTGTCACCCACAGACAGCATCGCCGACATCCTCCAAAAAACGATGGTTTCCCCGGGTATTGAAGTGCCAGATTCGCGTTTTGATGACTGGTTCCCCAAAATCACGCTTGGCCAAGTGATTGCGGACAGTGCTGTTGCAGGCAAAATTGTTTCCGGTGCGCCGGTCTCTTCTGTCAGCTATGAGGGACTGGCGGATATCCAAGGCGTGCTCCGACTCAATGGCCAGGAAATTGCGTCCAATAGCTCAACTGCTGTACTCGGACATCCCGCTTTGGCGTTGAAATGGCTCGTCGATGAGCTGGCCCACCACGGCACCACCCTAAAAAAAGGAATGTACGTGTCCTCCGGAACTTTCATCTCGCCGAAAAAATTGGAAAGAGGCCATTATACAGCAAGCTATGAAGGCATCGGCGAAGTGGCTTTGGAGGTCATTTGATAAACATTTTTTTACGGCCTGTCCAAAAATAATCATAAAAAAACCCTATTCCTCCGCGAGGAATAGGGTTTTTTGTGATTCTATATAAGGATACCCTGCTTTTTGGCGTCAAACGTGAGTTCATCCCGGAAATCGGGATGTGCGATGCTGATCAGGCGCTTCGCCCGTTCGGAAATCGATACGCCGTGCAGGCGCGCGATGCCGTGTTCGGTAACGATATTATCAACATCATTTTTTCCAGTCGTGACGACTGAGCCAGGCGCCAGCTGGAGTTTGATGCGGGAGATGGTATTATTCTTGGCCGTCGACTGCATGCAGATATAGCCTTTGCCATTTTCCGCGAAACGTACGCCGCGCGCAAAGTCGATTTGGCCGCCGCTTGACGAATAATACTTGCCACCGACAGTCTCCGATGCGCATTGGCCGAAAAGATCCACTTCGGTTGTCGCGTTGATGGAAACAATGTTCTTTTCTTTCGCGATTTCCCTCGGGTCGTTGACAAAGCTGACCGGCAGGAATTCCACAACCGGGTTATCGTCGATGAAATCGTATAATTTCTTTGAGCCGTACGCGAACGTGGCAACGATTTTACCGGTATGCGTGAATTTCCGCGTCCCGTCGACCGCCCCTGATTTAACAAGGTCGACGATGCCGTCTGGCAGCATTTCCGTATGAATCCCCAGATGGCGATGGTCTTTCAACATGCTAATGACCGCATTCGGCACTGAGCCGATGCCGATCTGCAATGTATCGCCATCCTGAATATCTTCAATGATTGATGAAGCAATCAACAGATCCTTGTCGCCTACTGCAGGCGTATTCTCTTCCGTCAGCGGTTCATTATGCTCAATGAACCCGGCAATCTGGCTGATATGGATTTGGTTTCGGCCGTATGTTCTCGGCATGTGCTCATTGACTTCCAAAACAAACGGGACTTTGCCGACAAATTCAGCGATGTAATCTGCCTGCGTACCGAACGTGAAGTAGCCGTGTTCGTCCATCGGCGATGCGACCGTCATGATCATCGACATCTTCGTCACTTTTCGGAGCATCCGCGGAACTTCGTGGAAGTTATTCGGCACCAGCTCCATTTTCGCTTGCTGGTACACTTTCCGGGTTGCGCCGCTCAGGAAATACGACACATGCTTCAAATTTTCGAACTCCCCGTCAATATAGCGACGGCTGCGCAAAGCAAGCATCTGATGGATTTTCACGCCTTGCAATTTTTCTACATGATCCTCCAGAATGTCGAGCAGGCGGATCGGTTCACCGTTGGCAATCGGCACAATGATGTCTGCGCCTGGTTCGATTAAACGGATGAGTTCTTCAGAGTTTATTTTTTTTGTCATAGTATTTCCACTCCTGCTTTTACAGATATCTTTTCACTTTACCATAGCTTCCAGCCCTTGCCCATGAAACTTTAGCGCCCGCGTTTCGCGAGGCTGTAAACGAATCCGCTAATGCCGAATGCGGCTAGGAGCCCCCATACAATGAGTAGTATCACTTCCCAAGTGCTTTGGCCGCCGCTCTGATAACCATAAAATTGCAGAGCAAAAAATGCGGCACTGGCCAACGCAATCGCGCCAAAATAAATCAACCGCGCTTTCAAACCCCAATTTTTCATATCGCTTTCCCCTTTCAGTCTTTTTTCAGATGCCTTTATTTGATGACAAATTCCGTCCGGCTGTAACCTTCTTTTGATTTATGCACTTCCAGGATGGCTGGAATCGCCGCTTTCAACTCCTGGACGTGAGAAATGACACCGATGATGCGCCCGGATTTCTGGAGGTCGATCAATGTGTCGATGGCTTTATTTAAAGATTCTTCATCGAGCGAACCGAATCCTTCATCGATGAACATCGTGTCGATTGACACATTGCCCTGGAAACTCTGAATGACGTCTGCCATGCCGAGCGCCAAGCATAACGATGCGTTAAACTTTTCGCCGCCTGACAAGGTTTTGACGTCACGCGTCTGGCCGGTGTAAGCATCATAAACATCAAGCCCCAGCCCGCTTTGTTTGCCGCGCGCTTCCTGACGGTCGCTGCGCATCAGATAAAACTGGCCGTTCGATAGATTTTTCAAGCGCGCATTTGCGGATTGGATGATTTGCTCCAAGTACTCGATCTGCAAATAGCGTTCAAATGAAATTTTCAGGCTGTTCTGGCCGCGGATCATGTCATGCAGATCAGTGATGCGGTTCAATTGCTGTTCCGCTTCCGCCGCTTTGCCCGACGCCTGAATGATTTTCGCCGTTAATCCGCTCGCGGACGATTTCAAATCCTTGGTCTGGTTCCATTCGCCAAATGCCGCTTTGTACTCCGCCTCCAATTGGACGATTTCCAGTTCCAAAAGGCCAAGGTCCGATTTGGCCTTGCCTGAAAGTTCCTCCTGCCGCTCTTTGACTTGCTGTTCCGCGGTATGGAGTGCCTGCCTGAATTGCTGGGTCAAGCGCTGCAACTCACTGCGGGCCGCTTCTGGCATTTTGGCCTGCTGATATGCTTCTTCTGACTCAAACTCGGATTTTTTCAGCGCTTCGCGGTAATGCTGCAGCGCATTGTCTTTTTTGGACCGAACTTCTTCTGCCGCTTCGCTTCGGTGCACAACTGCAACAGCGGCGGCGGCGAATGCTGCTTTTGCATCCTGCAAGCCTTTTTGCGCCCTTTCCCAGCTGCGCTCCAGCTTTTCTTTCCGGTCTTTTGTACGCTGGATCTTTTCACTCAATACCGCTATCGTGCGGACTTCCTCGGGAATGGACAGGAGGCGCTGTTCAAAAACAGCCTCGGCCGTCTCGAAGGCGGAAGCGTGCAGCTGTTTACGTCGGCCAAGCTCCGTTTTGCCGATTTCCAATCCGTCCGCTTTGTCAGTTTTCACCGCAAGCCGCTCTTTCAGCGTCCGCAGCTGCTGCTTATCCAACAGCAGCCCTTTGACTTCGCCATCCAGCGCATACCGATTTTGCTCCAGCTGCGGGTGCAGCTCTTGCGCTCTTTCAGCTGCCAAGCCAAGGGCCGACACTGCGCGGCGCTTTTGAACCAGCTGCTCTTCTGTGGCATTGGTTTTTGCCAGGGCATCCCTGTACTCCCCGTCTGCCAAATCCATCTTCGCCTTCGCTCCGTCCAAACGAGCTTTCGGCACTTCTTCATGGTGCGTACTGTTCGCTTTGGCCGGATGCTCGGTGCTGCCGCATACTGGGCAGGCTTCTCCGTCATGCAGAGCGGCAGCCAACACTTGCGCCTGATTGCCGAACCAGCTCACTTCAAGAGTCTTGTATTCTTCCAAAGCCGCTTTGAAGGCATTCTCTTTGCCGCTGTTCTCCGTCATGTGGCGCAGCTGCGATTTTTCCAGCGCCATTAATTCCAGCAGCACACGGCATTGCTCTTTCAGTACAGAAAGCGCCGCCTGTTTGTCATCAACCGTTTCAAGCTTCGCTTCGAGCAAGGAGATGTCCGCTGCCAATTTTTTGCATGCTTCTCTTTCAGTCAGCCATGCAGCTTCGGCTTTTTTCTCATCCTCAGCAGAATTTTTCGCAGCGGCTTCCAGTTCCGCCAGTACTTTTTGCTTGGACGCAAGTTCCTGAACCGCTGGCACTAAACTCTCCAGCTGCATCAGCTGTCGTCGCACTTCATTGCGCCCATCTTCCTGCCCCAACTCATGCACAAATGACGCTTCCGCTGATGTTAAGGAATTTGCAGCTTGCTCTTCGGCTTTTTGCGCATCGGCAAATAGCCGATTCTTTTCGGCCTCGTTCTGCTGCAGCTCCTTGAACAAATTTTCCAGCCCTTCGATCAAGCCAGCCCGCTCAGCTTTTTGCATAGCGCGTTCTTGTTGTTCAATGGAAGGAAGCTGTTCGTTCAGCTGCCCGAAGCGCCGTTCTTTCTCTTCCAGCTCGCCAATCCGGTCATTCCACTTTTTCGCTTCGTAATACGTGGCCTGTTTTTCGCCATGCTTTGTAAACAACGCTCCGTAGCACTGCTCATCCCGAAGCTCTTTTTCGTTATAATAGAGCGTTTCGCTGTCCAACGCATCCAACACTTGATGGGTATTGATGTGACCGCGCTGAATCAGCTCGAACAACTCGCTTTCCCGAGCTGGCAGTGCTGAAGCGATGCCGGTGATATGGCTTTTGAGCATGCGGTCTTCAACGCCGTAAGCTTCTGACGCTGCGTCTTTCTTCCCTTTCAATCGCTCGTTGATCATTTTATACGGCTCGGTCTTGAAAATTTTGCGCAGAATCTCTTCTTTATTGTCCGTTTCAGAAGTCAAAAGCTTCCTGAATTCCCCTTGCGGCAGCATGACAATCTGGCTGAACTGGTTTTGCGTCAGGCCCAGGAGGTCTTCCACTTTGCGATTGATTTCGGAGACAATTTGGCGCTCGACACAAGGGACTTCACCATTGTCCGTGATTTCGAAGAACTCATAGCGTTCGCCTGTGGGACTTTTATTGCCCGCTTTGACATGGCTCATTTGGCGCAGGATGCGATACGTCTTCCTATGTATCTCAAATTCCATTTCTACGCTTGTGTGGGTGTTGTCGTCAGCGAAATCACTTCGTAAATTGCGTGATTCAGCGCGGTCGGAACCGCTCGCGGAACCGTAAAGCGCAAAGCTGATTGCATCGAAAATCGTCGTCTTCCCGGAGCCGGTGCTGCCGGAAATGACGAATAGCTGATTGCCTTTCAAATCGGCAAAATCAATTGTTTCGCTCTTTTTGTATGGGCCAAATGCTGTCATTTTCAATTTTAAGGGCTTCATTTTTTCACCTCCGCTTTGCCGCTATTTTCTTGCTGAAGGAATTCTTCCAGCACTTCCTTGAAAATCTCTTCCGTCCTTTCAGCTGCCCGTTCACCTTTCACTTCTTCGTAAAAAGCATGGAACAGTTTCAGCGGGTCCATTTCGCGGCGCAATCCGTTTTCGCTTGGGGTTCCAACGCCTCCGGACAGCTTCCGTTCGACATGCATCGCATTCGGATAAACCGAACGGATTTTTTCCATCGGATAAAGAATCGGCGTTTCATCCAGCAGTTTGACGAAAACATAGTCTTCGTTGACCTCATGGCGTAGCAAATCATCCATAAAGGCTTCTACTGTCCGCATATCGCGCTTTGCCACCAATAATTGTTTTTCAACGGTGATGTTTCCTTCGCCATCGATGTCGACCACAAGAAAACCTTTTTGATGGCGTTCTTCCGAGATTGAATACTTCAGCGGCGATCCCGCGTAGCGTATCGTTTCGTTGAGCACATGATGTGCTTGGTGCAGATGGCCGAGTGCAGTGTAATGGAATGGCGCGAAGTGGCGTGCTTCCACATGCTCCGCTCCGCCAATCGACAACGGACGTTCTGAATCGCTTGTATTTTCCTGCTGTTCGCCGTGCGGGGTCACGAAGGCGTGGCCGACCGCAATATGGCGTGCAGCCGGGTCAAGCGATTGCGCGATATTCTGAGTCAAGGCTTCCGCCGCATCATTGTGGGAGCGGATTTCCGGATTTCCCAATGCATAGCGCACTTGGGATGGATCAGCATAAGGCAGCAAGTGGATGTGGACTTCGCCAAACTCATCGGCCATCACCGTCGGCGCATGGTCTTTTGCGACATGGCCTGCGATGTGGATGCCGTTCTTACGAAAAACCCGGCTGCCGAAATTCAGGCGCCCCGGGCTGTCGTGGTTGCCGGCGACCGCAAAAACCGGCGTGTTCAATTCGAGGACAATTTTTGCAAGCGTCTCGTCGAGCAGGTTGACGGCCTCGGTCGGCGGCACCGCCCGGTCGTATAAATCACCGGCGATGATGACACAATCCGGGCGCTGTTTTTCAACCGCGGCGATGAATTGATCCAGGATGAAACGCTGGTCTTCTGTCATGTAAACCCCTTGGACCAGCTTGCCAAGATGCCAGTCGGCGGTATGGAAAAATTTCATGTAAAGTCTCCTCTCTTTTTTTCGAAAAGAATATATGTTCGTTCCATTATACACGAAATCAATTTGCTTGTTCGTCTTGTGATTATGTTTTACAATAAGAA
>DATISS010000180.1:0-38515 GCA_035468565.1 Planococcus sp. (in: firmicutes) | reverse complement strand
ATTGAATTATTGAATTCAGTTGTCGATATTCCGCAAAACAGCTGCGAAGGTATCGACCCAAGAATTGGGGAGATGCCTTTGCGACGAAGCAGCGAAGCGATGCAGGAGCACATGGTTTTTGCCGCGGGCGAGCGCCAAGCCCAAAGCGACCGGAGCGTATTTAAATATGCCACTTCTTTATTTCGACTTATATAGTTCAATCTAAATAACCTAGCTTATATAGCCAATTGCAGACATTCAGTGACAACAAAAAATAAATCCCTAAATCTTTTACAATAAAAGAAGGACTTCCTCCTAGATTAAGAGAACTTTATACTTATAAATTAAGGAGGAATGTCTAATGACTTTAAAGTATTCACAGATTCTTGTAGCAGTTGATGGTTCAAAAGAAGCGGAATGGGCTTTTAAAAAATCAGTGGGTGTTGCAGAACGAAATCATGCCACTCTTAATTTGGTAAATATTATCGATACCCGCTCATTTGCTGCAATTGAAGCGTATGACCGCTCGATTGCTGACCGGGCTCAGAAATTCGCTGAAGACTTGCTGAACGGCTACAAACGCGAAGCCGAAGCCGGCGGTGTTGAAAAAGTCAACATCATTGTCGATTACGGTTCTCCGAAAACGATGATTTCACGTGAGTTGGCTGACCGGGTTTCTGCAGATTTGATCATCTGCGGCGCGACAGGGCTGAATGCCGTTGAACGCTTTCTGATCGGCAGTGTCTCTGAACACATCGTCCGTTCTGCGAAATGCGACGTGCTCGTAGTTCGTACAGACGACCAAGGCGAATCAATCGAGTCAGGCGAATTCGCTGCAAGCGACGAATTATCCTCTAGCAGTTCTGAACAGATTGTCGGAGATAAAACTCCTTTGCAAAAATCGTCTGAACCGGTGATTGGCGACAATATCGATAGACGTTAAGTTTACTTTTAATAAACATTCAAGGCGGCCCGTCATTAGACTGGCCGCCTTTGTCATGTCTTTTTAGAACTCTCCAGGGTATTCCGCTTCTAATTGTTTGAGCAGCTGTTCCAGAATGAATTCATTGTAAATACTGTTTTCTTCAATGAGCATTTTAAAGCCTTCCAAGCGGTCTGCTCCATTCACTTTTTCATAGGCTGGCACAGTCAAGCCGAAATCGTAATAGTCTGTTTCCCCACTCGCTTCTGCCTCTTTTTCTGCCGCGAGGTGATACTCAAGCGCTTGTCCAGTATCCGTTAACAGATAAATTTCAGACAAGAACAACAAATCATCAATCGGGAATAAACTGGCATTGTCTTCAAATTTCTGTTCGGTATAGTCTGCAGCCTTTTTAAACTGCCCTTGCTGAAGATACATATCCATCATCAGCCACATCGCTTCGTCGGTGTCGTATTCGCTGCCCGTTTCCAGGATGTCAGCTGCATATCTTTCCGCCTCTGCGTAACGCTCCATTTCAATCGCCGTTATGAGTCTGTTGAATTGTGCATCAGTCTCTTGTTGGTCGCTGATCATCTCATCAAGGAATGTCTCCTGAAATTCTGCAAGGTCCTGCTGGGTAATTTCTTTCAGGCTGCTGTAAAACTCTGCTACGCTTTGGGTCGCCAATAATTCGGTTATCCGCTCTTCGCCATGCGCTTCGACAATCGACGCTACCGCCAATGAGCTTTGTGCATACGGGTCAAAGTCATCGGAAAAAGCGGCATCAAAATTTCCAGGGTCATCCAAGCTGTGGAAATCCACTATTTCAACCGTTTCAAGATCAAGCCAAGTAGCAACATCATTGGCCAGGTAATCTGCCATTCCTTCCTCAAACCATTGTGGCGTCCGGTTGAAGTTCAAGCCGTGCTTTTCAGCGAATAGATGGCTTTGGTAATGGGCGTATTCGTGAATGAGGATCACTTCCCAAAACGGATCATCGGGCACCAGGTGAATCGTCCGGTTTGCGCCGTTGTAGAAACCGGATATTTCTTCCATCCCGCCGCTGTCCTCAAGCGAACTGTATTCTTCGTGAAACTCGATGGCGAGTCCGCCCTTATCTTGCGTACCGAAAAAGGTGTTGAACTCCTCCCTTTTCTCAGCCAGCACCCCATCGAAATTTTCTATTGCATCGGCGTTTTCCTCCGTGTGGTAATAAGCTACTCCATTTCTCATTTCTTTCTGCAGCTCTTGCTGAGTCGGAATCTGGAGGACCGTGCTGGTGAATATCCGCGTTTTTTCGGTATGCGACAGCTCCCTCTCGGCCACTGTGTATTCAACAAACGAATTGATCACGGCAACGAAAGTGACAACGGAAAAAAGCAGCACCGAAAAAACCATCAAGCCGGCCGCTTCGCCTGAATTTGCAATCCGTAAAAAAGCAAAGCCGCCTTTGATCATGGCATAAAAGCTGACAATGAAAAGAATAGCGCAAAACAACAGCAGCACAGCCGCAGCCCCAAGCCCGACCGCCAAGCCTGAACTTAATATCAAGTGATAACTGCCAATTGAGAGAGAGACCAAGGCAATTACATAGACGAAGAATTTTAATAAGCTTTTCATAGGCCCTCCAATTTAAGATGAAAACGTCTTTTATATGCAGATTTGAAAAAGTGAATCACCTAAATGTTTTCTATATTTTAACAGTAAAATAAATCTAAATACACTAATTTTTTTAATAAAAAAAACTGGCCTGAGGGCCTTAGGATTCTCCATTTAGGCCAGTTTTTTAAAGTACGTTGATGCTGCAGTGTATTTATTTCAGCCAGCTGTCCAAAAATTCGCTTTGATCTCCTTCAAAATAACCTTCAAAGAAAACTTTAAAGTCTTCCGTATTCAGAAACTTGAATTGGAATTCCGTATAATAGGCCGCCAAAAATGCCAGCGCCTCTTCTTGTCCGCCCCGTTCGGCGAAAAAGTCACGCAATCTGATTGGCGCTTCTCCGTAAACAGTGGAGACGTATTCGGGATCGCTGAACTCGCTGAGCGGCAGATTCGTGTATTTTTTCGGATCCGTGGACAGCATCGCCATTTCAGCAGAGTTAAAGCCGTAAGCCTCGTCGCCGTAAAAATCCGTCAGGAACAGCGAAGAAGCAAATTCAGTAATGCTTTCATCAAGCCACGCATCTTCGAAGGGATTGTTGCCGACGATAAAATAAAACCATTGATGCGCAATTTCATGCACCAGCACCGTGTCGATGGATGCCTGGTCCGCTCCTACTTCAACGATGTTCGGGTATTCCATATAGCCATCGTTGCCGATGATGTCGAGTTCTGGGAAAGGATTGACTCCAATCGTCTCCTCAAAAAAAGCGAACGCTGCTTGCGCCACTTGCGCCGACTCATCCAGCAATTCCTGATCCAGCGGCATGAAGAGCCGTATATCCGTACCGTCGACTCCGACCGTTTCATGGAGCCATTGGGCGGGATTCAGCAGCGCCATATAGAAGTCCTTGATCTTCTCACCTTGCACGGTGCCTGAAGAAGATGCTTGTACAGTTCCATCCTCCGCAGAAGTGGCGACAAAAAAATCTTGCGGCAATCGGTATGTCACTTTGAACTCGCCAAAGCCGGTATGGTACGACTCGCCTGTCAGGTCGAAATCTTGGATGACCCAGCCATCGTCAAATTGTGCGAGCATCGGGTACCACTGGGCCAAATAGAAATTTCGCTCTTCCTGCGACAAGCGCAAACCACCTTCTGGCAGTTTTAATGTGTATCCGACATCAATTGTTTCACTTTCTCCGGGTTGAAGCGGACTATGGAGTTCAATCAGAAGCTCGTTATTTTCAAGGCTGTACGGCATAACACCATCCGTTCCCAAAATTTCTTCGATCTCAGATTCCGCGGAATCCTGATAAAAATCGGACGTTTCGTCCGGATTCAAAGCGTTCGGGATAAAATAAAATCCGATGTCCTCAAATGCCGTGTCCGAGTCATTCGTCACTTTAATTTTTGCAGCGACGTGAAAAACGTCTTCGCTGTCGAGCTCAAGTTCTATATCGTAAACTGCGCTTGCGCCCATTTCTGTGGCATTGACTTTTTTCTCCTGTGTTGCAATAGCAACCCAAATTGCGATCGCTAACAATAAGGAAAACACCAAAATAACCCATCGTTTCCTGTTCATTTTCATCCCTCTTTTGCCATTCGTTATTATGTGGATTCGACATGCCTCAGCATTTCCCTTTATCTGAATGAAACCTCAAGCAGTTCTATGGTATTATTAACGATGTTGAAAAAAGAGGTTCGCAAACTCCCTCTCTAAAAAACTAAGGAGATGTTTTCATTGAAAAAAGAAAAAGCAGTCGTCGTTTTCAGCGGCGGCCAAGACAGCACCACTTGCCTGTTCTGGGCAATCCAAAACTTCAGTGAAGTCGCAACTGTGACGTTCGACTACGGGCAGCGCCATTCAGCCGAAATTGAATGCGCCCGGAAAATCGCGGAAGAATTGAATGTTTCATTTAAAGTGCTCGATATGACATTGATCAACCAGCTTTCAGCGAATGCGTTGACACGGGACGATATTGAAGTGTCAGCACAAGAAGGCGAATTGCCTTCAACGTTCGTACCCGGCAGAAACTTGCTGTTCTTGTCATTTGCCGCGGTTTACGCAGACGCAATCGGAGCGCACCAGCTGATCACAGGCGTCAGCCAAACGGATTTCAGCGGCTATCCTGATTGCCGCGACACCTTTATCAAATCATTGAACGTCACGCTGAACTTGGCGATGGATAAACAGTTCATCATCCATACACCGTTGATGTGGCTCGATAAAGCGGATGTCTGGCAATTATCCGATGAGCTCGGCGCATTGGACTTCGTGCAGGAAAAAACATTGACGTGCTATAACGGCATCCCAAGCACGGGCTGCGGCGAATGCCCTGCCTGCCAATTGCGCAATGCCGGCCTTGCTGCCTATAAAGAGCGGATTTCAGCGGGTGAACGCGTATGATGCAGCAATTCTACCCGACAGTGCCGCATAGCTTCCGTTTTGAATTGAATAAAGACATGAATTTCTCGGCCGCTCATTTCATACCAAGCAAAGACGCCGGCCAATGCCAGGAAATGCATGGACATACGTATTTTGTCAACGTCACCATCGGCGGCGACACAATCGATGCCAGCGGCTTCCTGATTGACTTTAAACAAATTAAACAAGCAATCCATAAAAAATACGACCATTCGGTCTTGAACAACCATCCGGAATTTAAAGATAAGTTTCCGACGACGGAATTATTGGCCGAACAAATCTGGCACACGATCCAGAATTTGCTTATGAAGACGGAAAACAAACCGCTTTGCCTCCAAGTCATCGTCCGCGAAACACCGACGAGCTACGTCATCTACCGTCCACGCAAGGAGGATTTCCGATGAAAATTCCTGTCATGGAAGTTTTCGGGCCAACGATACAGGGCGAAGGTATGGTCATGGGGCAGAAAACGATGTTCGTCCGCACAGCCGGCTGCGATTATTCGTGTTCCTGGTGTGATTCCAAATTCACGTGGGACGGCACGGGCACCAGCGTTTCCAAAAAGCCGGAGCAAATTATCGATGAATTAAAAGAAATAGGCGGCGCCGCTTTTTCGCACGTCACCATTTCCGGCGGCAACCCAGCGCTGCATAAAGGCATCGGTGAGCTTGTCGGTTTATGCCATGTGAACGGCTGGAAAGTCGGCGTTGAAACACAGGGCTCGTTCTGGCAAGATTGGATGCGCGAAATCGACGACATCACGTTATCGCCGAAACCGCCAAGCTCCGGCATGATAACGGATTTTAGCAAGCTTGATTTTTTCATTGAAAACCTGAGAGATGCCAATGCAACTTTGAAAATTGTCATATTTGATGAAGAAGATTTCAAGTACGCAGAAGATCTTCATGTGCGCTACCCGGCAGTGCCTTTTTTCCTGCAGGTCGGCAATAGCGATACTACAACTATCGACGACATGAAACTCGTCTCCGATTTATTGGGCCGCTATGAATGGCTCATCGATCTCACGGTGCGTTCGCAAATCATGAACGACGCAAAAGTTCTGCCGCAGCTCCATACACTTCTTTGGGGAAACAAACGCGGCGTCTAGACAATATAAAAAGCACGCAATCGATTGGGATTGCGTGCTTTTTGCGTTTACCGGATGCTTTGCAATGCTTGCTTCACCGTCGCGTATGAATCGATGTCGGACATGTCGATGCTGCTGTTGACAATGGTCTGCGCCAAATCCGGACGCAGTCCGGTGGCCACAACATGGATGCCCATAAGGCGAAGCGTGCCTCCGATTTGATGCAGCGCAAGGGCGACATGTTCATTGATCGTGGCGACGCCTGAAAAATCGGTGATGACGTGATGGACATTCTTGTCCGCAATTTCAGGTATGACATTCTCCATGATATGTTTTACGCGCATGTCGTCGAGATAACCGATCAATGGCAAGACCACGATTTCGTCAGTTATCGGCACGACCGGAGCGGACAGTTTCACTAGCTCTTTCTGCACGTCTTTCTGCTTTGTTTCCGACAACCTTTCATATGCTGAGAAGGTCTCGCTTAAACTGGCATCCAGCAAATTATTGATGCGCTTGATGATGAATGCGTTTTGCCTCACCGATAATCCAAACTCTTCACTTAAATCCGTGAAGACATCCGTGAAGACATCACGGGTCGGCGGGTAGCGGACGACAATTAGAGACAGCTGCCCGCTTATGGCGACGACCATTTCAGCATTTTTTCTGCTCCATTCGATCAATGCCGGCGGAATGCTATGCTCGCTGTCTTGATCGAGCACTTCAGTCAAATAACTCAGAAACTGCACATACATTTCAACCGCTTGTTCTTTTTCGCCTGGCTGAAGTTCAATCGCCAGCCTGTCAACGACGCCTTCAACAATCCGGTTTGACAAAGAAAGCAAGTTGTCATTTATATGATTTGAAAAATTTTTTAATGAACTCATCGTTCCCCACCCTTTTCTTTCGCTATGACTCCAAGTATACCGTAAACCGCGATATTGGCGACAAGATTTTTCCAGAAAAAAAGAGATTCCCAGTTCCCCCTTCAAGCTTTTGGCGCACGGATTAGCCCGGTTATCGGTTGATGGCCGTCAATGTTTTGCCGGCATAGCCGAATGCAATGGTCAACACAGGCGAAAGCAGGCAGAAAAACGCAAATGGCAAGTATTCCATCGTCGAAACTCCCAGCACCGAAGCGATAAAGATGCCGCAGACGCTCCAAGGGACCAGCGGGTTGACGACGGTACCTGCATCTTCCATCACCCGGCTCAAGTTTTTATTGCTGAGCCCGACTTTTTCGTATTGCTGTTGGAAAGCTTGGCCAGTCAATAAAATAGACAGGTATTGTTCTCCAATCAAAACGTTGATCCCCACTGCCGTCAATGCCGAAGCGGTAATGACCGACGAGGCTTTTTTCAATGAGCTTTCAATTTTTGAAAGCAGTGTTTGAATAATTCCTAACGTAAAGAGCAGACCGCCCATACTCAGCGCAAGCAGCACCAGGCTGACTGTGAAAAGCATGCTTTCCATTCCGCCGCGCGTCAATAGGGAATCTATTTCCGCGACGCCCGTCGTCGACACATACCCACCGTATAGGACTTTTAAAATGTCAGCCGGGACTGATGCCTGGTGCAGGAAAGACAAGGTGATTGCGCTGATTGATGTCGCCGCCAATGCCAGCAGCGCTGGGACTTTAACGAGCGTCATAGCCACTAAAACGCCTAACGGCAACAATGAATACCAATGGACGCCGCCGGTCGCAAGCAGCCCTTCCTGAAATGCATTGACGCTTGCGCCATCGATTTCCATACGGCTAGGCGACAACACCGCAAAAAGGATAAATGAAATGATGAATGCCGGGACCGTTGTCCATCCCATATTGCGGATATGCTCGAAAAGATTGACGCCGACGATTGATGAAGCGAGATTGGTCGTATCCGACAAAGGCGACATCTTGTCCCCGAAAAACGCGCCGGAAACGATGGCGCCAGCTGTAATTGCCAAGGACAGATCCATTGCAGACGCCATGCCGATAAACGCGACGCCGACTGTAGCAACCGTCGTCAAAGAACTGCCAATCGATAATCCGATGATCGATACCACCGCAAAAACGATGGCAAAGAAAAAGGCGGGTGTGATGATGCTGAAACCGATATAAATCATTGTCGGAATTGTACCGCTCAGCATCCAGCTGCCGATCAGCATGCCGATGAAGAAAAAGAGGAGGACTGCACCCATACCTGCTCCAGCTCCAGCCACTAAGCCGCTTTCGATTTTCTGGTACGGTATTTTTTTGATCAAGCCGTAGCAGATTAATAACAAGATTGAAAAGACGATCGGCAAATGCGGAACTGCTCCCCATTTGATAATGCTGACGCTTATGCTTGCAACGATGACCAAGACCAAAAAAACCGCTTCTGTAGTTGATGGATTCATCACTTTTTTGATTTCAAACACGCTTGCTCCTCCTTCGATTGGCCGGATTGCTACCTCCACGCCTTATACTGCGAAAATAAAAAAGGAGAAAACCACCCATCCCTAAAAAATAAGGGACGAAGGTTTTCTCCGCGCTACCACCCAAATTGACAGCTCTCCGAAAAAAGCTGACCACTTCATTAACTAAGTTGAATAACGATAAATGGCGTATTTCATGCACATTGACGCCTGAACTTGCACCTTCCGTTCAGTCTCTGCTTTCTGCGATCGATGCCATTACTGGACCATTTGACAACTGCTATACATATTATATAAAAATAAATATTACCATGCCTTTTTAAGATGTCAAGCGTGTTTTATTCTTGAAAATGGTGATCCGTTTTGGCATTGCCCGATTTCATCGCACGGCTGCCGACTATTTTCACGAACGGCACGATAAAAATCGACAGAAAAAGAATGCGGAACAATTGGAATGACGTGACGACGGTGACGTCTGCATCGACCGATGCCGCGATGATGCCCATTTGGTCCAATCCTCCTGGCACGACGCTTAAAAAGCTTGTCGAAAAACTGAGTCCGTACAAATCGGCCAGAATAAAGCTAGTGCCGTAGGCCGCTGCGATGAACAGCATGCTCGAAAAGAAAGCATAGAAAATCAGCTTGTTCGTCAATTTGATATTTTCTTTTTTCAGCAGCAGGGCGATATAAATGCCGATCATCACTTGAGCTGCGTGAAGGAACGAGCCTGGCATAATAGGCACCTCAACGCCGGCGAGATTAAAGCCCATTAGGAGAAAAACCGGGCCCAGCAAATAAGCAGTCGGAACTTTTATCTTCTGGCTGGCCATCCCGGCGAGATAGCCAAGTGCGAGCAGCGCAAACAAATACACAGAAATCTCTCCATGGGCCTCTTGCTGGGACTGGCCATTGCTGCCGCTTGCGACGATGAACGGAACGATTGCCACAATGAGCAGCACCCGTAGCACGTGGTAAAACGTCACGGCTGCCAAGTCGATGCCCTTTTGCTCTTCGGCAAATGAAATGATTTGCGAAAGGCCGCCTGGGACGCAGCACGTCATGGCGGTCGCTTTATCCGCTTTTGTCCGGTTCGCCATCAGCGCGCTGACCAAGAGGAACAAAAAGAAAAAAGCTATATTGATCACCAGCATGGCCACAAAATATTGTTTCATTCCTTGAATGGCATCCAATGTAAAGGCAAAGCCGATGACATAACCTGCTATAACGAGGCCCCCATTTCTGAGCGACGCATGCCATTTTAATTTTATGGGCGAAAACAATTGAACGGCGAGCACTGTAAACAATGGCCCAAGCAGCCAAGGCATCGGCGCACCGATCAAAACGAAAACACCAGCTCCGGCAAGCCCTAAAACAAGCGCCTTGCCTGTGGAAAGTAGGTCCATCTCATCCATCTTCTTTCTTCGCACCGCGAATCTATTAGAGATAGAGCCCTTTATCCGGACACTGCTGGCCGATGCTTCACTCTATCTATTTCCATTATATCTCTTTTTCCGGCGGCAACTTCTTTTTTTGGAATCAGCCGGATTTTCAGACCAAATACAAAAAACCTGCCGGCAGAGGCAGGTTCCAAATCTTTTAGTCAAGAAATTTCCTGCTCTTCCCGGTAAGGTACAATATCATCCGCCATGTGCCGGATTTTCCCAAGGTAAATGGCAGCATTGCGGGACAAAATCATTTCCTTGCCGCGCATCAATAGACGCAGCTCTTCCACGATCTGCAAGCCGGTTTCCTCTGCCGGATAGGAAGGATTCACGGACAAATGCAGGATGGAAAAATCATGTTCACCGATCTCCAAGCCTGCAAATCCTGTGATATTCCCTCCCACTTTCCAAAAATATAATTGCATGTGTATATTTTTTTCGTATGCTTCAATCGTTTCCGATAAATGGTTTACGCTTTTGTTTTTTGTCACTAAAGACAAGAGCCCCATGGCAACTTTTTTAGATGATTTTTTGTATTTGTAAAGCATCTGTCGTCCCTCGTTCTTTCTGTCAATCTATGCGGCAGAAACTCCACCTTTACGTATATTCACAAATCCTCCAAAAGATAAACATAATTTAACATTTTTTTATTTCAAAGCGGTTTGTACCGGTGTTCGGGAATCTCCTGTTTTTTCCGGCCAATTCACCAGGAAAATTCCTGCGAATATTAACACACCACCCGCAAGCAAAGTCAGGCCGATTTTTTCATCCAAAATCAGCCATCCTGACAGGATGCCGAAAAATGGCGCCAGAAATAAGAAAGCACTTACTTTTCCCGGATTTCCATTTTGCAGCAAATAAAACCATACGGCAAATTGGACGATTGATGCCGGGATTGCAAGCCAAATCAGCACGAATACCGACACTGGATTGACCGTTAGCTGAAGGTCTTCAAGCAATAGGCTCAATAACAGCAAGAGGATTCCACCGAATAGCATTTGGTAAGCTGTCAGCACCCAAACATCGAAATCTTGCCCCCATTTTTTGATGAGCAAGGTCGCCGTTGCCCAAAAGACGGCGCTGGAAATACCGAAAAGCGTACCCACTTCCAGCTGCAATTGTCCGCCCATCGTGATGAATACGCCGAATAACCCCAGCAGCACGCCTGCCCATTGGACAATCCGATAATTGATTTTTAGCGCAATCGTACCGAGTATCACCACCAATAACGGATTGGTAAAGGTCAAGATTGCGGATTCGCCGGCGGTAATGGTCCGCAGGCTCAGAAAAATACAGCCCATGACACCTGCCGTCTGACATGCGCCGATTACCATGATTTTTACCCAATCCAACCCCTTTTTCGGATGCGGCCTTTTGAATAAGCGCACGATTGCAATCATCAGCACACCAGCGAGTATAAAGCGGATGCCGACCAAAAGCAGCGGCGATATGTACTGCAGTCCGATTTTAGCGACTGCAAATGATGAACCCATCAAGCTGGTGGTGAGGATCACCAATAAGGCGAACGTTATTTTGCTTTTCAAATGGAACAGCTCCTTCACTGGTTTGCTTGCACAGCCAGTTTGATTTCGGATATGGGGAGGGGCTTTTCCATGCGGATGGGCCGTTTTATAAAATCGGTGCAACCAGTTTGGCAATTCGCTGTTTGATGCGGTCTGCCAGCGGCAAAGCAGCAAAAAATTCTGCGCTTAGCTCTTCTGCCAACCGGATATCCCGTTCAAAGATCCACAGCATCTCTAAAGCCATGTCTTTATCGTAGACAAATGCGTTCGCTTCAAAATTCAATGAAAAGCTGCGCTCGTCCATATTGGCGGAACCGACCGTGAATGCCATTTCGTCGACCAGCAGCATTTTTGCGTGCAGAAAACCGTTTTTATAAGCGAATACCCTTACTCCCGACGCCAGCAGACTTCCCGCAAAGGACAGACTGGCGTCATGCACAAAGAAATGGTCCGCCTTCGACGGTATCATGAGACGCACCTGAACCCCTCCCATGGAGGCAACTTCCAAAGCCGCCATGATCGCAACGTCCGGAATAAAATACGGCGTCTGGATGTCGATCGTGCGTTCCGCTCGGCTGATCAGCTTCAGCATACCGTCTCTGATTTGGCTCAATCCGCTGTCCGGACCGCTTTCAACAATTTGCACAGCGGCTTTTCCTGTACCTTTAATGATCGGGAAAAAACGCTCATCGTATTCGAGTGGATGGTGGGGGGATGCTGCATTCCAGTCGATCAAAAACTTATGCTGCATCGATGCAACGGCTCCCCCTGTGATCCGCAGGTGGGTATCCCGCCAATAGCCGAGTTTGCCATCGTAGCCAAGATATTCATCTCCGACATTAAAGCCGCCGATATAACCAATTTCCCCATCAATGACGGCGATTTTTCGGTGGTTCCGGTAATTAAGCCGCAGATTGATGGGCATTTTAGAAGCGATCGACGGTTTTGCCTTGCCTCCCGCAAGCAGGAATTCCTGGAAGTAACTAGCGGGTAGCAACAGCGATCCGATATCGTCGTACAGGAAATGGATGCTGATTCCTTGTTGCGCTTTGCGCGCAAGCAGCTGGATCAATTGTTCTCCGATACCGTCATCACGGATGATGTAATATTGCAGATTGATATGATCTTTTGCCGCTTCAATATCACAGAACAGCGCCTCGAATTTCATTTTTCCATCTGTATAGGCAATCACCTCATTGTCCCGCGTCAAAGGCGAATCACCTGTTGCGAGATGCATCCGGACCACATTCCAGAAACGGCCATCAATGGGCGAATCCAATCGGAAATCGCCATTTTCCATATCCTGCAGCTGCTGTTTCGCCAACCCTTCAAATGCTGGATTTTTGTAAGCAGTCTGCTGCTTCGCATCTTTTTTAGTGATCGGTTTCCCGATGAAGATATAGAGGACAAAGCCAATCACCGGCAGGAAGAAGAGAATGAGGATCCACGCCCAGGCGGAGGCAACCTTTTTCCGTTCATAGAAAAGGATCGTTGCGGCGAGCAAGGCATTAATGATCACTAGTGCCAAAGTGAAATATGGCCATCCTTGCATGAGCTTCTCCCCCTATGCTAACGAACTTTATCTCTGCAGCTCCTTCCATTCACTTTCCAGCATGCTGTATAAAAGCGAATCGCGCCAGCCGCCATTCATCTTCAAAGCATCGCGGATCCGCCCTTCGCGCTGCATGCCGATTTTCTCCAATAGTTTCTGTGAACCTGTATTGTCCGGCGCACATGTCGCCTGGATGCGATGCAAATTCCTGTATTTGAAGCCGAACTCCAACAGCAGCTGCGCCACTTCGCTGCCGATCCCTATGCCCCAATAATCGGGATGAAGGATATAGCCGATTTCGCCGCATGAGTTCTCGAAACTGTCGTACCAAAGTTCGCCTGCCCCGATCACCTTTTCCGTTTCCTTCAGCACGACCGCCCAGACGAATCGGCTCTGCGGCAGCTCTTGCGCATCTTTCAGCACATCGCCGATATAAGCCCTTGTGTCTTCCAGCGTATTCGGTCCCCAGGGCTGGAACTGCGTCACTTTCTCCAGCGACGCGTAGCTATGGACCGCCTCCAGATCCCCGGTGTGCAACTCCCGTAAGTAAATCCGGCCGTTTTCCAGCTTCGCCATTTTCAGCCCCTCCTATCTTCAGAATTTTGTTTATAGTTAATATATTTTATCATATGCGCCCAAGCTATGGTCCATTATTGTCCCAGTCTTTTCCAATGCAAAGGAAAAAGCCGTCCGTTCCGGTGAAAGAATGGACGGCCACCACAGGCTAGATCTTCGACAATTCCATTTTCCCACCAGCGGGTTTTCGAATAAACAAGCCGCTGTATACCAAAAGCGTTCCGGCAATTAAGATTACGCCAATGTATACCGACATCATTGCCGGCATCAAAAACGCACCAATGATAATTGTGGAACGAGCAATCATATCCGCTCCGCTGAATGATACACCGGAAAACGCGGAATAAGAACCTCTTTTGTCATCCGGCATCATATTCGCTTGCCTCGTATTAAGTACCGGAGAATAAATGAGTTCTCCAAGCGTCGCAACAAACGTGAATCCGATGAGGACATACCACGTGTCAGCTGAAGTCATCACGACATAGCCAATGCTATACAGGAGCAAACCGAACAATAGGACATGGCGGCCATTAAAGCGGTCAGCGATTTTATTGACAAGAAAAGTAAAGCAGACGACCAAAAGCATATTCTGGATGTTCAGGATGCTGAGCATTCGCACGCCACCAATATCAAAGCCCCCGATACTGACGGTCTTAAAGGTTTCAGCAAGGCGGACACCGATATAGCTGTTCAGCGTAAATTCCGCTGCAAAGATGAACATCGACCCCGCCACTACTTTCGTGAATGGTGCATCTTGGACAGCCACTTTGTAATTCTGCAGGACATCAACGAGCACATTATTGTGCGTTTTTGCGAGCAGTTGCACTTTGTCATCTGTCAGCCAAATCAAGTAAGCTAGCGGCAAGCAGCTCGAAGTGATTGTCAGCAGCACGAACAATTCAATTTGGTGGTTAACATAAAGCAGCCCCCCGAGCGCTGCTCCGATCGCCATGGATAAATTCGTGAGCCAGTACTCAATTGTAAAGACGGCTTTCCGATTTTCCGGCGTTGTGGAATCGATGATGATCGCATGCATCGCCGGACGGCCAAGGCTGCTCGTAACGACGAATATCGTGTAGGCAGAGGCAAACAACCAGATCAGCCGATCTCCGGGAAGAAGGCTTAATGCCATGAACAAGAACATCAACGCACTCAAAGCAGCCGTCACGACCACGACCTTTTTCCGTTTAAAGCGGTCTGAGATATAGCCGCCGATTAAATTGATGAAAAAGCCAACTACGACTGTCAGCATGAGGAAGGTGCCTGCCCAGACCTTGCCCATTTCTTCAGCAAAAAATAAAGCCATAAAAGGCATGACTGCTGAAAAAACAGCCCTGTTGAAAAATGATGTCAATAAACGTACTTTAATATTTTGCGGGTATTCGCTCCAGCGCATCTTGTCATCCCCTCCTTGCTTAGTTATATTAAACTAGACACATTAAATTAAAAATGGACATTTTTAAAATATATGTCCACTTTTTTTGTAAGGGAGGGATCCCCATGGATAAATTACTGTTGAAGTTATGGCATTCAGTGCCATCCGGAGAAACCCGGAAAGAAGATTTAGCTGACATCCTGGAATTAAGCACCAAGCAAACTGCGCGCTATTTGAAAAAATGGGCGGAAGAAGGATGGTTCCACTATACTGCCGGAAGTGGCCGGGGCAAGATCTCTACGCTTTTTTGGCTAAGGGATGCAGAAGAGGTTTTTATGGAGCGCGCTGCGGAAATCATTGAGCAGGAACCGGTTGAAATCAGCAGCAAATATTTATTGTTCGACTGGTCCGACGGGGCTAAGCAGAATCTTCTCGAACGCTTCCGCAGCAAATTCGGCTTTTCACAAAACAGCGGAGAAACCGCCAAACTGATCATTCCCCGCAGGTACAAGCTGGCGACGATGCATCCATTGGAAATGGCGGATGTCCATAGTGCACACTTTGTCGCAACGGTTTTCAATCGCCTCGTAAGGGTTGATAACACTGGAAAAGTTTCGCCTGAACTTGCTCATAGCTGGGATCTTTCTTGGACCCATCTCCGGCTGTATTTAAAGAAAGGCGTAAAATTCCATGACGGTTCGATCCTGACAGCCGAAGACGTTGCAGAATGCCTGAACCGCATGCGCACTTATCCGAATTTCAGTGAACTGTGGAAGCCCGTAAGCAGCATTTCCGTCTCTGCCCCGCTCATTGTCGACTTGCACTTTCCCGGCGGCTGCAGTTATTGCCTGCACATGCTCGGCATGATGAACTCCAGCATTTTCAAGGAATCCAAAGGCAATTTATACGGCAGTGGGAGTTTCTATGTGGATGACAGCCATGAGCTGAAGACTGTGTTGAGGGCTTTCGAAGATTATTATGGAGAACGTCCGCTGCTAGACGAAATTGAATTTGTTCAAGTCCCCAAAGATATCGGCATTACATACCGGTCATCGGAAACCAGTGAAACCGAGAAGACCTTGTTGGTTGAAAGCGACTCAGGCGTCGGTGTAGTCTTTATGAACAGTTTTCGGGATTCGCCCATCCGCCGCAAAGAAGTGCGGGACTTTATCCATTACACCATTGTAAAACATCGGACAGCAATCAATGAAGTTGATCCGCGGATATTGCCGAATGGCGAAGGGCTTTTGATCGGCTATGGCCAAAAATTTGTTCCACAGAGGGTTCCGTTGCCGCATTTTGAAAGGCCGGTCATCCTCAAAACTACCGGTTATCTCGAAGACACCGCCAATTGGCTGAAAGCCGTGTTGGAACAAGAAGGCATCCCTGTAGAATTGGTTTTAATGCCGTTTGAAGATTATATGCACGATAATGGCCAGGAGCAGCAGGCCGATCTGTATATACACGGAGAAGTTTTTGAAATGAACCAGGATTTTTCCTTTTTTTATTTTTTGGTTAACGGCCTGTCTCCCCTACGCCCGATTATCCCGACCCAGCGAAAGCTGGGACAGCTTCTTGGGCAGTACCGCACGGCCCCCTTCAAAGACTGGCATTCCTTAAACCTTCAATTCGAACAAACTTTAGTTGAAAACTCCATTATGGTTCCCTTGTATTACGCAAAACGCCAAATTCCTTTTTCGACGGAATTGACGAACGTCAACATATCGCATTTCGGCTATGTTGACTTTTCAAAATTATGGGTGCGGCCAAAACAAAATTATAATAATATTATGTAATCTTTTCTTCAGAAACTTAGTTGGAAAAATAAAAAAGCTGATTCCGCTGTTCTTTTGAACAGCTTTGGAATCAGCTTTTTCATTAAGCCTTTATTTCTTGTTTTCATTGTTAATGAGATTTTGCACTCCGTTTTCTTCCCTTGCATAAAGGTCCAGCATGCCCTGCAGCAGTCTTACAATCTGCTCCCCGTCTGCCAAATGCTCCGTTATCCACGGCAATTCTTTCTTGACCAACCGGCTCATGGCTGTAGCCGATTCCGCATGGCATGTCGGTGTCATAACCTCAAAAATCTCTTCAATTTGCCCAAAGAGATCCGCCGGCAATGAATGCTGCAGCGATTTCAGCCCTAGTTGCGTCCTTTCCGGTGCATATCTATAGAGCAGCACCCGCGCCAAATGCTCCGCAGCGTTCGACAGCATTTTGACAGCCCAAATGTCGTTGCCGCGTGCAGAAGCTTTTTTGTATTGAAATAAAAACCAGGCGACGTCATTGACGTGGTCACGGTATTCGCTGCCGCTCAGTTCCAGCCCTTGTGTGTGAATGTACGCCGTAAGCCTGTCTTCCGGATCGTGCAGCACTTTAAAAAAATCTTTTCCTGAAAATGTCTCAGCTGTCACCGTAAACAAGTCGATATGGAGAAAATCATCGTATATTGCAATCAGCTGCGGGGCTACGATGAAGATATCATCCTGGAAAATGACAGGGCGGTAAGCTTGCAGATGCGCAAGCCGATTTCCCAAGAATTCCTTTTCATGTTCTTGTTCCACGAGGCAGTACAAATCGATATCCGAATGTTCATCATGCTCATTCCGGCCCATCGACCCTTTAAGGAATATCGCCTTAACTCTCTGGTCTTTGCACAGGCTATCTGTGATTTTTTGAACTGCGATTTCCTGTGGCAGCATTTCGTTCCCGCTTTCTTTTAGAATTTTTTTGACCCAAGGGCATTTTAAATGTCTGCAGTTTCCAAATGTTTTACGCAATTATACAATGTGCAATCCCACTCGCTGCCGCTATGCTCCAGTAAAGTGATTGAAGTGTTTTGCAAATCGGTTTTCCCGAATCGCTCCGGCAGCATTCTGCGGAGTGTAATGCCAATCAAGGCCCCGTGGCTGACCACCAACACTTTCTTGCCTTCATACTCTTTCAAGATGCTGTCAATCGCGTCAACTCCACGTTTGCCGACACTGTCAGAGCTCTCCATCCCTAAGTCCTGCTTCCGCCAATTTGCGCCCCATTTTTCCAAGCGCTGCTGTTCAGTCGTCCCTTCAATTTCTCCACCCGACATTTCACGCAAGCGCGTATCGAAAAAACTGATTGGCAACGCCAATTTTTCCGAAATGATTTCCGCCGTTTCTTTTGCGCGTGCCAAATCGCTAGAAACAATCATATCCCATGGTTCTTCTATCGCCAGCCGGCGAGCAAGAGCAGCCGCCTGGCTCTTGCCGGTTTCATTTAACGGGACATCGGAGCTGCCTTGGGCGATACCCGATAAATTCCAATCCGTGATGCCATGCCGGACAATGCCGATTACAGTCATATTTGCTTCCCCCTAATATGTAAGAGATCGTTGACTCCATTTTACAATTTCTTTCCAACAGACGCTACCTGTACGACAAAATCTTGGGTTTCTAGGCGTTACACGCCATAAAAAAACCCGGCACAGGGGGCCGGGCTTGCTCATTATACGCCCATTTTGCGGCGAGTGTTGCTAACTTTTTTCGTCTGTTGGCTTTTCATTTTTTTCTCTTCTTTAGAAGCGCCATTGCCGCCTTTGCTGTTTGCCTCTTGGTTTTTCTTCGCTTCTAGTTGGCGTTTTACCGCTTCTTGCAGACTCACTTTTTTCGGAGTTTCGTTTGTTTCGGTCATGATCATCCCTCTTTTCTTTTACATAGTACTTGCGAGTGTTTTATGACTTCCATTATAACACAAATCGGCCATTTTATTGTTTGTTTTCTTTGAACCATGTGCTCACTTGGGAGAAGAATTTCGACATCGTCGTCGGATTCGACATATTCGGTACGCGGGCGAGCAGCACTTCTTTTGGTGCTTTGACCCCTTCTTTTTTCTTTTGCAAAACAAGGATGCCTTTGGCGTGAGCCGAATTTTTGAACAATGTATCCGGCAATTCCATTACCGATTGGATATAAGCTGTCTTTTTCAGGAAGGCGTGAAGCTCTCCTGCCTGCGGAGATTCAAACAACGCTTTCGGCACGACAAAAAACAGGTACCCTCCATCGGCAGTATGCTTCAGCGCCTGTTCGATAAACAAGTGATGGGCGTAAGACAAACCTTCTTCCGCTTTCAATTCAAAAGTATTGGCGATCTCTTCATCGGGATAATAGCCCACCGGCAAATCGGACACTACTGCATCCACCGGGTCTATCAACAGCGGCTGAAGTGCGTCCTGTCGGTAGAAAGTCACCGGCTGCTCGACAAGGTCAGCTGCAGAAGCAGCCAAACGGATCAACAAGTCATCAATTTCAACACCTGTTCCGATGATGCGGCCGTCGAGGTAATTCATAATCGTCAGCAAAAGGTTGCCCGTGCCGAGCGCCGGGTCCATTAATGTGAACTTCTCTTTCTTAACAAACAATTCGACAAGATAGCCGACCAATAGGCCAAGCGCGTCCGGCGTCATTTGATGATGCGGCTGCACATGCTCTTTCATGCCTTTCAATACAGCCAACTGGATGGCTTTGCGGATATCTTCCTTGCCAGCCTCCGCCGCCGGCTGAATGTGGCCGTCGAGCCAGCTTTCCGTCGTTTCAAGCAAACTCTCTAGATAAGGGAGGTCCTGTTTTTTCTGATATTCTGTCGTGTGCTGATCGATAAAATTAAATACTTGTTCCATAGATGAATTCATTTGTTTCTCCGTCCTCAATAAGGAAACCCACTCGATTAGGAGTGGGTTTCTGTTTTAGTTTGTAAGGGTTCTGACTGCTTCAAGCGCTTTGTCGTAATCCGGATGGTCTGTGCCTTCTGCAACATACTCCACGTAAGCCACTTTATCGTTTTCATCGATAACGAAAATTGAACGCGCTAGCAAGCGCAGCTCTTTCATGGATGTACCGTATGCTTGTCCGAAATTCAGATCTCGATGGTCCGATAAAGTTGTAATCGAATCGACATTATTGATTTCAGTCCAGCGTTTTTGGGCGAACGGCAAATCTGCCGAAATCGTCAATACTTCTACGTTTTCGCCAAGTGAAGTAGCTTCTTCGCTAAACCGTTTGGTCTGGTCTGAGCAGACTCCTGTGTCAAGCGACGGAACAACGCTGATTAACCGTACTTTACCAGCAGTGTCCTTCAATTCGACAGGGCTCAGATCATTTCCTAGAACCGTAAAGTTTGGAGCTTGTTCTCCGACCTTGACTTCATTTCCCGGCAAAGTGACCGGATTGTTTTTAAACGTAATTTGTACCATCAAAACGCCTCCCTTTTCAGTGTAACTCCATCTTACTAGAACGCTTAGGCCTCTTGCAACTCAGACCGTTCAGCTGAAGCTTTTTGTTTGCGGTATGAGCTTTCGTGGATGACCGTAGTATCCGCGATAAAGTCATGCACACCTTGCTTCAACTTTGTAAAACCGACAATCCAGTAGAGCGGCAAGATAGTCGCTGAGATAAAGCGGCCTATCCATTCGCGGAATAAGAGCGTGCCCCAAGTCAGTTTATCGTCCGCCAAGGAAATGACACGCAGTCCCATGATCATCTTGCCGACTGTCTGGCCGAAAAACTTGGTCATCAGCACGAAATAGCCGTAAAAAATAATCGCGGAAACAATTGCATATGGCGCATACCATACAGATGTTGCTGTATCGGCACCGATCAGCAGGAAAATAGGTTTCGCGAGAATCGAGGAAGCGGAAGCCACCACGATCAAATCGATCAAGTACGCCCAGAATCGGACCCAGAAACCTGCCGGCATATGTTCATAATAAAGAACTTCTTCATACTTTTGTTCGGGACGCGGCGCCGGTCCGGCTGCTGCAATTGTCCCGTTAACTTGATCCGCCATATTCATCGTCCCCCTTATTTTTCACCGTACAGATACATCATTCGCGGTGAACTGTATTCCGTTAATAATTTTGCAATCATCTGCGACTCCATGTCAGGTCTGAACAATGAATTCATTTTCATAGAGAAGAATGATCCGAGTCCTTGCTCCGCACCATATTCAAAGACTTCTGCCCCTGCTAGGTCGAAATCTTCCTGCATGGCAACAATAACATCTTCATCGTATCCGAAATCATCCGCCAAATTGGCTTCTACAGCCTGCCGCCCATTCATGATGCGACCATCAGCCACTTTTTTCACTTGTGCATCTGTCATTTCACGGCCTTCCGCAATGACATCAACAAAGGTCTCATAGGAATCATTCAGCATTTCCTGGAGAATCGATTCTTCTTCCGGTGTCATGTCACGCGTAGGGCTCATGATATCTTTATATGGACCTGATTTGATGGTAACGAAATCAACGCCGTAGCGCTCCGCCAATTCACCGTAATTGACGCTTTGCATAATAACACCCAATGAACCCGTCAGCGTTTCCGGACTGACAAAAATCTTGTCGGCTGGCGCTGAAATGTAATAGCCACCAGATGCAGCAGTCGCGCCCATCGATACATAAAACGGCTTTTCTGTGCCATCTTGAATTTCTTTGATCTTATCGTAGATTTCCGCAGACTCGACTACTCCGCCCCCTGGGGAATTCACTTTCAAGACGACTGCCTTGATCGTATCGTCTTCTTTTACTTTTTCCAATTGTTCCATGAATGCTTCGTGGTTATAGCCGGCTGCTCCGAACAGCGACGCTGCTTCCCCCGTGTCCTGGATCACGCCGTCTACGTTCATTACAGCGATGCGCTTATTAAAATCACCGGCCTCGATTACATTCTCTGAAAATCCAGTTTCTACTGCTGACCCCATCAGCTCATCAATACCCGTGTCAAAATTGTTTTGGAAAAGGGCGAATGCCGAATTGATGACAATCGAAATCCCCAGTAAAGCAACTGCCGCTATAATCGCTATCCATCTTTTTGTATTCATAGTTACTCATTCCCTCCTTTTAATGTTTCTTCTATTATACGGCCGAACACATGCAAATGTTTCACTTAATGTGCCAACTTGGGTTCAATGCTGTGAATTCAATCGGCCTTTTCGGACACTTCTCGCTTCCAACAACTTTGAAGCCGTGAAAATTGCCAGCGCCACCCATACGAAAGAAAATGAAATCAAATTGATGCGATTGAATTCCTCGCCGTAAACCAGTACCCCGAGAAGCAGCATAAGCGTCGGGGCAATATATTGGAGAAAGCCGACCATGTAAAGCGGAATCAACGGTGCCCCTGTTGCAAAGAGGAATAATGGAAGCGCAGTGGCTGCGCCGCTAATCACCAAGAGGATGTCCGTTGACGTACCGCTATGGAGAAATGACGCTTCCCCGGCAGCAAACAGGTACAAGTAATACGCCAAAGCGGCAGGCATGACGAAGAGCGTTTCAAGTGCGAGCCCGCGCAAGGCGTTCAGCTTGATCGTTTTTTTGATCAGCCCATAAAACGCGAAGCTGAATGCCATCCCGAACGCCATCCAAGGCAAGGTGCCGTAGGAAATGGTTAAAATGGCCACCCCGGTTGCCGCAAGCACGAAAGCGATCTTTATGGCCGGCGACAATTTCTCTTTCAGGAAAATCACACCTAGCAGCATCGACACGAGCGGATTAATGTAATAACCCAAGCTTGTTTCCACAATCCGGTCATTGGTCACCGCGAAAATATACAGGAACCAGTTTAACGTGATCAGGTAGGATGCGAGCATCAATGTAAAAAATTTCTTCTTTGATTTCCATAAGTCTTTTAAATCGCTGAGCAGCAGTTTCCGGCCTTTCAGCAGGAAAATGAATGCCACTGTCAGAATCAGCGACCAGACAATGCGCGACGCCAGAATTTCATCACTCGAAACATTGTCCAATAGCTTCCAATAAATCGGCAGAAAGCCCCAAATCGTGTACGTCAGCATTGTATAAAGGATTCCTTTTTTCTCATCTGCCATCATTGAAATTTCACCAGTCTTTCTATTATTTTGCTACTCGAAATATCAGCCTAATTATATGCCTGCCCATAGGCAAAGTAAACAAAAGAAAAAACAGCCGAATGGATCGGCTGTTTTATATCTTGAGAAAGCTCGAAAATATTTTGATCATTAGCCGATATTCCGCAAAACAGCCCCGCTTTCCTGCGGGACCAGCGAGACCCTGCAGGAGCGTAGCGACGAAGCGGTTCGGCGCTCGCCCCGCGGAACGCGTCCGGCTGAAGCGAAATGAAAAGGACCGTCGAAAACTCTCGACAACGCTTCCACTTCTTATTTATTCATTTCCTTCTGTCGCAGTTCAACGCGGCGGATTTTGCCGGATGCCGTTTTCGGCAGTTCGGACATGAACTCGATGGCACGCGGATATTTATACGGTGCCGTCAGCTCTTTTACGTGGTTCTGCAGATCCTTGACCAGCTCATCGGATGGTTCTCTGTCACCAACCAGCACCACGAACGCTTTTACGATGGTGCCGCGGATTTCGTCCGGAGCTCCGACCACTGCACATTCCTGTACTGCAGGATGCTTGACGAGCGCGTCTTCCACTTCGAACGGCCCGATCGTATAGCCGGAGGAAATGATGATGTCATCGCCGCGCCCTTCGAACCAGAAATAGCCGTCGGCGTCTTTGGATGCTTTATCGCCAGTGATATAATAATCGCCGCGGAACTGCATTTTGGTGCGTTCGTCATCTTTGAAATAGCCTTTGAACAACGCTGGCGTATCGACGTGGACAGCGATATCGCCCACTTCTCCGACCGCTGCCGGCTCGCCGAATTCGTTGATGATTTCAACGCGGTTGCCCGGCGTCGGTTTGCCCATCGAACCGATGCGCGATTCCATCCCTTTCATTACGCCGACGAGCAGTGTATTTTCCGTCTGCCCGTATCCGTCGCGAACTTCCAGATTGAAGTTTTTCTTGAAGACGTTGATGACTTCCGCATTTAGCGGTTCGCCCGCTGAAACAGCGCTGTGAAGCGATGATAGATCGAATGACGCTAAGTTTTTCTGTTTCGCCATCAAACGGTATTCG
The DNA here is from genome assembly GCA_035468565.1 of Planococcus sp. (in: firmicutes). Taxonomy (GTDB): domain Bacteria; phylum Bacillota; class Bacilli; order Bacillales_A; family Planococcaceae; genus Planococcus. The sequence continues at coordinate 14,713 of DATISS010000180.1, read as the reverse complement.
GTCGGCGTACAACAAAGGACATTGATCTTGCGCCGCTCTAAAATCTGAAGATAGACTTCCGGATCGAATTTGCCGTTATAGACAAATCCTGTCGCCCCACTTCCAAGCGTCGCCAGGAACGGGCTCCAAATCCATTTTTGCCAGCCCGGGCTTGCCGTCGCCCACACCAAATCACCTTCTCTTGCGCCTAGCCAATGCTCAGCTGAAGTCCGCAGGTGGGCATATGCCCATCCGTGGCTGTGGACAGCGCCTTTCGGATTGCCGGTCGTTCCAGATGTGTACGATAGGAAAGCCATATCATCGTTGCGTGTATCCGCTGCTTTATAGACGTCGGAAGCGCTTTCCATTTCCTCATCCAAAGATATCCATGTATTGTCCGATTTGCCGATGACAAATTTCGTGACTTTGTCCATTTCTGCCACATCTGCAAATTGGTCCATGTACGGCTCATATGCAATCACCGCTTTGGCGTCGCTATGGTTCAATCGGTAGGAAATGTCTTTGGCGCGCAGCATCTCCGAACTCGGTATGACTGCCAACCCAGCTTTCAAAGCTCCGATATAGGCGATATATGCTTCGATTAGCCGTGGCACCATGACTAAGACGATATCCCCTTTTTTCAACCCTGCTTTTTCAAAACTGTTGGCGGCCTTATTGGCTCGCGCAATCAATTCATCATATGTAAGTTCCTGGGTTTCCTCTTTATCGTTCTCCCAAATAATCGCCAATTTGCCATCGCCTGTTGCAAACTTTTCGATTTCCTCTGTTAAATTATAAGATTCAGGTGCTACGAGTCCATTTCTTTCCATACTATTTTTCCCCCTTGGTGTATAGTAAATCTTCCTTTTCAAGTATACCGCAAAATTCCCAGTATTCAAAATACTCCATAAAAAAAGCAGACTGCCCATTCAGGCAATCCGCTTGTCTATTTATTGGTATTCATCCTTGCTGTTATCACTTCGGTGTTACAATAAATCATCGTACGCAGCTTTTTTCGGCCGCGGAAATTTGATGATTTCCCTGTTTTCCACAGCCTCATGGATCAGGTCGTCAAACGACACGAAGCTCTCATAATACTCGACTTTCTCGAGCTTAGGCTTCGTTTTCGGATTAGCCGGCGTGAAGATGGTGCAGCAATCTTCAAAAGGCCGGATGGAAATATCGTAGGTGTCTATTTTCTTGGCTGTTTCAATGATATCAAGTTTGTCCACTGCAATTAGCGGACGCAGCACAGGCGAATGGGTTACCGCATTGATCGCTGCAAGCGATTCAAGCGTCTGGCTTGCGACTTGCCCGAGGCTTTCGCCCGTGATGAGGGCTTGGCAGCCGGTTTCTTCCCTCACTTGATCGGCAATGCGCATCATCATCCGGCGCGTCGAAGTCATCGTGATATTGTCCGGCACTTGCTTATGGACTTCCTGCTGAAGCTCTGTGAACGGGATGACATGCAATCTGACCGAAGAGCCGAACTGGCTCAATTTTTCAGCCAAATCAAACACTTTCTCTTTAGCGCGCTCATTGGTGAAAGGCGGGCTGAAGAAATGAATCAGTTCCAGACGGACGCCGCGCTTCAGCATATGGTAGCCTGCCACCGGACTGTCGATGCCTCCTGACAGCAGCAGCAATGCCTTGCCGGACGCCCCAACTGGCAAGCCTCCTGCCCCCGCAAATGTATCAGCCATCATGAACACGCCTTCTTCCCTTACTTCGATCTTCAAATCGATGTCGGGATTTTTCATCTGCACAGTTAGGTCTGGAAAATTCCGCAGTACCTGAGAGCCGATTGTCTGGACAATTTCCGGTTTTTCATGTGGAAACGCTTTGTATGGGCGTTTCACCGACACTTTAAAACTTTTTCCGGCATGGTCTGTTTTCTCCATCACGGTCATCGCCGCTGCCTTCATTGATTCAAGGTCCAATTCGCATTGCGTCACCGGGCTGAACGACTGGATTCCGAATACTTTCTGCAGACGGGACTGAACCTGCGCAATTTCCGCTTCGCTATCCGAATAAATAAACATCCGGTCGCGCTCAGCCTTGACGCGTACGCCTGGAAGATCCGAGAATGTTTGCCTGACGTTGTCGCGCAAACGCCCGATAAATGAACTTCTATTTTTTCCTTTAGTGGACAACTCGCCATAGCGCACGAGTATTTGATTTGTTTTCATGGGGGTCAGACTCCTTTGATGATCGCGTAGACATGTGCAAACGCTTTTTGAAATAATGTTATATCTTCAGCTGTAGTGAATGCACCAAAGCTGATGCGGATTACCCCGTCTTTGAATTCTCTCGGCAAGCCGATTGCATCGATGACGTGGCTCGCAGCCGTACTTTTTGAAGAGCAGGCGCTCGATGTCGAGACGATGACGGATTGCTGCTGCAATCCGGATACCAGGACTTCGCCTTTGACGCCCTTGACGGCAATCGCGAGGATATGCGGCGCCGCATCTGTCGGGCTAACGACTCTGACGCCATTAAAACCGGCCAGGAAATCGCGTACCTCTTTATTCCACATTGAAAACTCGGGCTTGGGCTCAGCAAGCCGCAGCGCTTTCGCGAGAGCTACTGCATCTGCGACAGAGACCGTGCCGCTCCTCAGGCCAAATTCATGGCCGCCGCCGTGCTGGACAGGCGCCATGTCCACTTCTTTATTATAGGCTAAAACCCCGCTGCCTTTCAGGCCATGGATCTTATGCCCCGAAATCGTCAGCAAGTCCGGCATGTTTTTCCGGTCCATCGGGATTTTCCCGACACTCTGGACGCCGTCGCAATGCAATAAAGTCCGGGTGCCCGTCAATAGTTTTTTTACTTCCGCAATAGGGTGGACGGCTCCGATTTCATTATTGACATGCATCAGGCTAACCAATACCGTATCGCTTCGCAATGCCTTCTTCAACGCAGACAAATCGATTTCGCCTCTACGGCCGACCGGTAAGCGGGTGATTTCGAAACCGCGCTTTTCCAAGGCATTCATCGTTTTCAGCACAGAAGAATGTTCCGAAGCCGCCGTGATCAAATGCATTCCGCGTGCCCTCGTAGCTTCAGCAACGCCTTGCAGCGCCAAGTTATTGGCTTCAGTGCCGCCGGAAGTGAAGATGATTTTTTCCATCCCCAATAGCTCCGCGATTTGCGCCCTTGCTCCTTCCAACAGATCTTCCGCTTGGTTCCCCATCAAATGGATGGAAGCAGGATTGCCATAATAGTTTTCATTCACTTTCAGGAATGTCTCCAGGATTTCTTTTTTGGGTTTTGTTGTTGCACTATTGTCCAGGTAAATCATTTAATGCCCCCTCCTAAAAGAAAACCACCAGCGCAACGGCTGGTGGTTTCCTCATTTTTATAAGCGCCAAGCATCTTCTTTGACCAGCACTTCGATCCGTTTCATCGACCCTGGTTCAAAATTTTCAACTGCTGTAGCCGCTTCTTCCAACGCTTTTGAATATCGGAGCTGGCGGAAAGACTCTTCAGCCTCCATCAACTTTGCGTTCATCTGCGGATTTTCTTTTCTGTAACGGTTTCCGTACTGGATAATGCGCTCAACAAGCAGTACATTTTCCACCATTTCTTTCGCTTTTTCTTCCACTTCGTCGATGCATTTCTCGGCTTTCGTCAAGTAGCTGTCAACCAGTTTCATATTAAGCGGCACTTCCTGCAAGCCTTGCATAGCGACGAATAACTGCTCTTCTGCCTCTTCTAGGCGGACGTCCATCTCTTCCGGAATACCGGGAGTGTTCGCTTTATGCAGCATGCGGTCCGTTTCTTGCAGTTGGCGTTTTAGATGCTCCAGTTTTTTGCGGGCTTCGTTTTCATCGATCCGCAAGTTTTTCAAAGATCCGGCCAAACTGCTTTGGGCAATATCAACTTCAGCGAGCTCTTTGCGGATATTCACCAATTCCTCTTCCAGGCTTGAGTAGGCTGCCTGTTCTTCTTCAGTGCGTGATTGAAGCAGATCGAAGCGGCGTTGGAGCTCTTCCAATTTATCAAGGCATGCACGCGGAATCGCGGCGTCGCTTTCGGAAATCTTATAGCTCTGCTGCACAACTGCGCATTCATCGTACGTATCGCGCGTTTCACTAGCCACTGACTCCAATTGTCTGCCGGTTTCCTTTTTGTATTGGTCGACGAAATGCTTCGCCTCCACTTCTTTTTCAAGAAGCTCATAGAAGGAATCGATGCGGTCTTTCATCGCTTCCGCTTTCAAAGTCGTTTCAGCGATTTTCAACTCGGTAATCTCCTCTTTCATAACGGCCAATTCCTGCTCCATCGCATCCAATTGCCCAGTTAATTCGAGGTGATTCAGATAATACGATTGGGATTCCATTTCACGTTGTCCGCTCCGCAGTTCTTGGATAGAAGCCGGAATCTTCGACTGGACATCCGCCAACAATGGAGGAATACCGTCAACGAGGGAAAATACGTAGTCCCCTTTATTCGCCAAGCCCATAACTGTTTCACGGGCTTCGAGGTAATTTCCTTCTTCCGTTAACTTGTCGTATTCACTGAACAGCGGTGTGAATGATTCCAGTTTCTTCTCTAGCGGCCCGGCCGCTGCGCCATACGAATGATGGTGTGCCAACAAGGTTTTACGCGCTTGGCGATATTGGTCTTTCATCAAGTCCATTTCACTGCGGTTCTTTTCCTCACTGCCGATCAAGTCGCTCAATTCCGAAAGAATGTCGTTCATCTGCTGATCCACTTTTTCAATGCGGACTTCGACATCGTTTTCAATCGATGAAGCTTTTCCAAAGTTGAACCGGTTAATCGCATCTTCAGCGTCGAACAGCGATGCGTCGATCTTCGGAATATGTAAGTCCATAATTTCAGTCCAGACAGCGCGCCAGCGTTCGAACATCTCTTCCGTCTGGCCGTTCATGTTCAATTGTTTCACTTTTGTCAATTCTTCGAGTATCGGTTTGTTTTGTATTTGCAGTTTTAACTGTTCCAAGCGTTCAATTTCCGCGTTGTGCTTCTTTCGAAACATGAATCCGACGATAATTACCGCTATTAGAATGATGACCGCAATGATGATATACTTCATCATAAGTCAAATAGCCCCCTGTTCCAAAATCCATTTCTTCTTCTATATAAATGCATTTCATGATTCTATTATTTTAACATGTATTCAATTGTTTTGTTTGTGAAATTAAAAGAAATGATAAAATATTTTTATTCTCTAAAGAAAGTTGGTTGTTCCATTGAAAAGAGACGGTCATATCCATACCCCCTTTTGTCCACACGGCACTGCTGACGCATTGGAATCCTATATTGAAAAAGCGATAACTTCAGGCTTCCTTGACATCTCGTTTACCGAACACGCTCCCCTCCCCTCATCTTTCACAGATACGACACCGTTGAAAGACAGCGGAATGAGCGTTGGCGCACTGCATCATTACCTTGACGCAGTGGAAGCCGCAAAAGATGCATATAAAAACGATATCCGGATCCGGACCGGCCTGGAAGTCGATTTCATCGCAGGTTTCGAAGAAGAGACACGCGCATTTTTAGATGAAATCGGACCGCGGCTGGATGATTCGATCTTGTCCGTGCATTTTGTAAAAGCGGGCCCTGGTTATTTCTGTCTGGATTATTCGGCAGAAATCTTTATGGAGCTTGCTGCTGCAGCGGGTTCTGTCAATGAGGCATACGGCATCTATTTCGATACCGTCGAAGCATCTATTGCAGCCGACCTCGGGGCATTCAAACCGAAACGGATCGGCCATCCGACCTTGGCGCATAAATTCCAACTGGCCCATGGCGAAAACATCGATGACGAATTGCGCATCAAAGGGGTCATCGATAAAATCGCTAAAGCTGGCGCTGAGCTTGACGTCAACAGCGCGGGCTATTTCAAACCAGATTGCCTTGAGCCCTATCCCCCGAAAAAATGGATCTATTACGCCGAATCGCTCGGCATTCCGCTGGTGTTCGGTTCGGACGCTCACAGTGTCAAAGGCTTGCATCAGGGCTATGACAGAATCTATAATGGATAAATCTACAAACGAAATGAGGGTCTTTCATGTTCACTGAAACAGATTATAGCGGCACGCGCGCGAGCCAATACGCGATGCTCAGCAAACAATTGGATGCCTTACTCGAAGGCGAAACAAATGCCATCGCCAATCTAAGCAATGCATCCGCGTTATTAAACCAATTTTTAGACCGCATCAACTGGGTCGGATTCTATTTGATGGAAGAAGGCGAACTTGTGCTTGGCCCATTCCAAGGACTCCCAGCATGCGTGCGCATCAAAGTGGGCCGAGGCGTATGCGGCACAGCCGTTTCTGAAAAGAAAACGATGCTTGTCGAGGACGTCCAAGCTTTCCCAGGCCATATTGCCTGCGATGCGGCTTCGCGTTCAGAAATCGTCGTACCGCTCATCAAAAACGGCGAAGTGATCGGCGTCCTTGATATCGACAGCCCGGAACTCAGCCGCTTTACGTTAGACGACCAGGCAGGACTTGAGCAATTCGCTGAAACACTGATTAAGCATCTATAACCCATACAATTAAGAGAGCCCCTGAATCATGGAAATGATCCAGGGGCTCTCTTTGTTTTCTAAGCTTCCTGCAAATTCGGTTTGACCGCTTCGAAAGCTGCTGCCAAATCCGCTATCAAGTCATCGGTATGCTCTAAACCGATGGATAGCCTCATCAATGATTCGGAGATGCCCATCGCTTGGCGGTTGGCTTCCGGCACAATTTGATGCGTCATGGAAGCTGGATGCTGGATCAGCGTTTCCGGATCACCAAGGCTCACTGCGATTTTTATCATCGATAGCGCATTCATGAAAGTTTGCGCTTCTTTTTTGCCGCCTTCAATCTCAAACGATATCAAGCCTCCTCCTTCGCGCATCTGGCGCTTCGCAATCTCGAATTGCGGATGCCCCTTGTCATGTGGATAAAGGATTTTGGTCACCAGCGGTTCTTGCTTCAGAAACTCCAGCACTTTTTTGGCATTCGAGATATGGCGGTCCATGCGCACATGCAAAGTCTTCATGCCGCGCAGCAAAAGCCATGCATCAAATGGAGACATGATGCCCCCGACATCTTTCTGGACCGTCATACGGATTTCTTGCATTTCTTCAGCATCCTTGCCGACTAAGACACCGCCGATTACATCTCCATGGCCATTCAAGTATTTAGTTGCACTGTGCAGAACAAAATCCGCGCCCATCTTCAATGGATTTTGAAGATACGGCGAACTGAATGTATTATCCACGACAACGCGCAAGCCGTGCTTTTTGGCCACCGCGATAGTCGCATCAAGATTGACGATTTCCATCGTCGGGTTGATCGGCGTCTCCACATAGATGCAGACGGTTTCTGGGCGCAGCGCCTTTTCGATTTCCTCTTCTGTCGTCATGCTGACCAAATTATGGCCGATTGCGTATTTTTCTTCCAGCATCTCCAATAGTCCGAACGTGCAGCCGTAGATGCCTCTTGAACAAAGGACATGATCTCCGGCTTTCGTCAAGTGAATCAGAATCGCACTGACAGCGGCCATCCCCGAACCAAATGCCAAAGCCCCTCCGCCAAATTCGATGGCGGCCATTCGTTCTTCGAGCACCCGCACTGTCGGATTGCCTAATCGTGAATAGATATTGCCGCCGCATGTTCCGGCAAAGCGCTGTTCGCCCTCTTCAGCTGATGTAAATGAAAACGTTGATGTCTGATAAAGCGGCGTCGCCAAGCTGTCATGGTGAAGCTGGCTGTCATAGCCGCCGTGAATAATTGCGGTTTCCATGTTTGCAGATGATTGTTTCATTTTAAAACACCCCTCATTTCAAATAGAAAGCGCTTACATTTATACTTGAGTTCATTTTACCGTGTACTGCCATAAAAAGAAAGCACCCTCTTTCCATTGACTTATGGGGAGTGCTCCGGTTATACTAAAATTTGTGTAAAATAATCGCAGCAGTTGTATGTGCGTGTCTGTCCATTTTATTCCTTACTATAGAAGGTGTATCGCGTAACTCTTGGCTGCCGAGCGAAGGTACAAGAATATAAAATGGCTTACAGCATGAATGCATCTGGTTTTTATTTTACTTCAAAAACCAAAAATAGAGGAGGAGACAATATATGTCTCGTTATACAGGTCCAGCATGGAAACTGTCACGCCGCCTAGGAGTATCTCTTAGCGGAACAGGTAAAGAATTAGAAAAACGCCCTTACGCACCAGGTCAACACGGTGCTAACCAACGCAGAAAAGTTTCTGAGTACGGTTTGCAACTTCAAGAAAAACAAAAACTTCGTTTCATGTTTGGTGTAAACGAACGCCAATTCAAAACTCTATTCAACAAAGCAGGCAAAATGCCTGGTAAACACGGTGAAAACTTCATGATCTTGCTTGAAGCTCGCCTTGATAACGTTGTCTACCGTTTAGGTCTTGCGCGCACTCGCCGCCAAGCTCGTCAAATTGTAAACCACGGCCACATCCTTGTAGATGGCAAACGCGTTGACATTCCGTCATTCAGCGTTAAACCAGGACAAACGATCGCTTTCCGTGAAAAATCAAACAACCTTGATGTAGTAAACGAAGCAATCGAAGTAAGCAACTTCGTTCCTGAATACGTAACAGTCGATGCCGACAGCAAAACAGGCACGTTTGTACGCTACCCAGAACGCAGCGAATTGTCAGCTGAAATCAGCGAACAATTGATCGTTGAGTACTACTCACGTTAATTTCTGCTTTTAAATCCCTTGAAACGGCAAAGCGTTTCAAGGGATTTTTCTATGCAAAAAAATCCCCTGCCGACAGTTGCAGAGGATTGGATGCAATGCATTTATTTATGAAAATGGATTTCGTTCTGTTTTAAAGCCTGGGCCAAGGTGTTATAGACTTCGATGTCTATGAATTTAATGCCTAAGTGGACAGCTGTCTGCGCAATGACCGGGCTGATGCCGGACAATGCCGCTTTAACACCAATGATTTCCAAACCGCTGACAAGCTGGAAAATCTGTTGGGCCACCATCGTATCGATGATTGGCACACCGGATAAATCGATGAACAGCCTTTCGAGGTCATGCTTCGAGCTCTGTGCCAAGGTTTTTTCGAAAATGATTGAAGCCCGGTGGGAAGTGACTTCCCCGATCAGCGGCAGCAAGCCTGCGTTTTTCGTCAACAAGATGACCGGCGCGCTCATTTCCACAATCATTTGCTGTTGTTGCTGAAGACGGGCTTGTGCTGCTTTTGTATTCTGCAAACAGAACTCACCAATCACCTTGGATATTGTATTGACGATTGCTAAATTCCATTCGTTCAATTGCCCCAAAGTTACTTTTTCCTGATTCTCAAAGGTGTAGTTTCCAACAATCTCTAAATACTGCAATTGTGTCCGGAAAAACTCTTCAATGACGGCAACAAGAGGCGTTTCTAAATGGGCCTCGTCTTCCGCAATCTCCTTGATCCATTCATAGAAGTTTTCATGGAATTCGTTTTCTTCTTTTAAAAACATCGAACAAAAACGTTTATGAAATTCATGATTTTGATTTTTAAGAATCACAACTTTATCGGGATCGTTCGTGCCATATACCCCACCTTTGCTCTTATCGAGGGTTTCATACCATTTCTCGGTCAACTCCCAAGTCCGTTCACTTAAGTAATCGTGCATTGCCTGATTTTTAATCATGCTGTCTCTCCTTCTATTGAATCCAAAGCGCTTTTCTCTATAATAATACATTATTGTCAAACGTGCGTTAATAGAACGAAATTTTCCCAGCTGGACTATTTTAGCGAAATCCCCCACTTGCTGCTAAGGCGTTTCACGGGAAATCCAGAATATGATAAACTGGACCAAACCGGAGGTGCATATCAATGCGGATCGTATCAATTTGTCCGAGCAACACGGAACTTCTCGCTTTTTTGGATGCGGAACATTTGCTGGTGGGCGTCGATGATTACTCGGATTGGCCGAAACCTATCGATTCTTTGCCAAGGCTCGGCCCTGACCTCGCCATTCGGATGGACGAACTGCAAGCGTTAAGGCCCGATTTGGTTCTGGCTTCGCTCAGTGTGCCAGGCATGGAAAAGAATATCGAAGAACTCAAAAGGCGGAAGATTCCCCACTTGATCCTGAACCCGCAATCGCTCGATGAAATAGGCAACGATTTGCTTGCAGTCGGTGAAGCATGCGGCATTGATGCTTTGCCTGTATACAGTGCTTATCAACAAGTAATTGAAGAAATCAAAAAGCGTTCTGCCGCGGCTGAAACACGCCCTTCCCTTTATTGGGAATGGTGGCCGAAACCCGTTTTCACACCCGGCAATATCAACTGGCTCAGCGAAATCAGTGAAATAACAGGCGGCCGAAATACTTTTTCCGATATCGAGTCAGCCAATATCCAGACCGACTGGGCAGATGTCGAAAAACGGGACCCCGATTATATCCTCCTTGCTTGGGTCGGCATTATGACGTCTAAGGTAAAACCGGAGCTGGTCCGCAAACGGCCGGGCTGGGATAAAATGAAGGCTCATGGAAAAATTCATATTATGGAAGAGGAGTTGTATTGCCGGCCTTCCCCTCGTTTGATCGAAGGGGCTATCAAGCTCGGCAAACTTATCCACCCTAAATTATTCCATGATATGGAAACTCCCGAATTTATCCGCAATAAACAGCTTGGAAATTGAAAAAGAGCCGCCCTTTAAAAGAAGGGCGGCTCTTTTCGGTATGAAGTAAATTATTGGAATTGAACCATATGGTATTTTTTCTTGCCTCTGCGTAAAATGGCGAATGCGTCTTCGAGGCGGTCTTTTTCATCAATAACGTATTCAAGGTCTGTCACTTTTTCTCCATTGACGGAAATCGCACCGTTGGACACATCTTCACGGGCTTGGCGTTTTGACGGCGAAATTCCGGCTTCGACGATCAAATCAACGATCGATTTTGGCTCTTTCGGCAATTCCACTGAAGGAACATCTTTAAAAGCAGCGCGCATCTCAAGGGCTGACAAAGCTTTCAAATCGCCGCTGAACAATGCTTTTGTGATGCGCTGTGCATCGCCAAGCGCTTGTTCGCCGTGGATCAGCTTGGTCATTTCTTCCGCCAGCACAATTTGGGCTTTGCGCAGATGGGCTTCAGCCTCCACCGATTTCTCCAGCTCCTCGATCTCTTCGCGTTCGATAAATGTGAAGATCTTCAAGTATTTGATAACATCCGAGTCAGCCGTGTTGATCCAGAATTGGTAGAATTCATAAGGTGAAGTCTTTTTCGGATCAAGCCACACAGAACCGCCTGCTGATTTGCCGAATTTTGTGCCATCCGCTTTTGTCACCAACGGAATGGTGATGCCGAAAGCTTTTGTATCTTCCGCATTGTGCGTCTTGCGGATTACTTCAAGACCGGATGTAATATTGCCCCATTGGTCAGAGCCGCCGACTTGAACGCGGCAGTTAAAGTTGTCGTAAAGATGGTTGAAATCTATCGCCTGGATCAATGTATAAGAAAACTCAGTAAACGAGATTCCCGTTTCCAACCGCGTTGCAACTGACTCTTTCGCTAACATGTAGTTGACGGAAATCAATTTCCCGTAATCCCGCAAGAATTCGATTGTGCTCATCTTGCCGATCCAATCATTGTTGTTGACCATTACCGCGCCATTGTCCGACGCAAAATCAAAAATCTGTTCCATCTGGACTTTGATGCCTTGCACGTTCTGATCGATCTGCTCCATCGTCTGCAGCTGGCGCTCTTCGTTTCTTCCTGACGGATCGCCGATCATCCCTGTCGCACCGCCCACCAATAAAATCGGCTGGTGGCCGTGCAGCTGGAAGCGTCGGAGCGTCAGCAACGGCACAATATGCCCGATGTGCATGCTATCTGCAGTCGGATCGACTCCACAATACAATGAAATTTTTTGCGCTTCCAATAATTCGGCAAGCCCTTCTTCGTCCGTCTGCTGGTAAATCAGGCCTCTCCATTTCAAATCATCCAATAATCCGTTAACCATTCTAGTTCCTCCTCTTAATCTTCCACTTCTGTTTCTTGCCATTCAATGAAAACACCGTTGATGAGGCCGAAGAAGCGCGGGGCAAAAAATAAAAAAGCGCCCCTGCATGAAAAATCATGCAGGGGCGCTTTTGCGCGGTACCACCCAGCTTGGAGAATTCGATTCCCCCGACTCAATATGTGCCGAACGGGGCACAGCCGTAAACTCCAAGCCTGTAATTCAGACGCTGCGCTTTGACCGGTTCACACCATCCACCGGCTCTCTTGACAAAGTTTGCACGCCCTACTTCGGACCCTTCTTCGTTTTCATATAAATTCCATAAAATAAGTTTACTTTATTCTCTGTTGTTGTCAATCATTTTAGTTGAAAATACGAGAATATGCTATAATAAAACGAGATTTTAGGGGGGGAATACTGTGCAAGAAAAATTCAAGAAAGTTCTCAGTCGATCCGAAGAAACTTACAATAAATGGACCGCCACCAAATGGTATAGAAGGCTTAATATCACCACCGGCGTCTTTTGGAATTTAGCGATTCTGCTGTTCATCATCCTCGTAACCGGCGGCGTTTTTGCCGCTTCGGTCGGAGCAGGCTATTTCGCATCCTTAGTGGATGAAGAAAAACTCCGCACACCCGATGAAATGAAACAGCAGATCTACAGCTACAATGAAACATCCGAAATGTATTTTGACAACGACATATATATCGGCAACATCCAGACAGATTTAGAACGGAAAGAAACAACGCTTGCAAAAGTCTCAGACTACGCAATCGACGCTGTTCTGGCAACAGAAGATGAATATTTCTCAGAACACGAAGGCATTGTCCCGAAAGCCATTTTTCGCGGCTTGTTCCAAGATGTCTCAAACTCCGACAGCCAGACGGGCGGCTCCACGCTGACCCAACAGCTGATCAAAAATCAGATTCTTACCAATGAGGTTTCATACGAGCGCAAAGCGAAAGAAATTCTGCTTGCCATGCGCTTGGAAAAATTCATGGAAAAAGATGAAATTCTTGAAGCTTACCTAAACATTATCCCTTACGGAAGAAGTTCGTCGGGCGCAAATATTGCAGGCATCGAAACTGCAGCAAACGCTTTGTTCGATGTTCCGGCAAGTGAATTGAACCTGCCTCAGGCAGCATTCATCGCAGGCATACCGAAAGCGCCTTACCGCTATACGCCTTATGCTGCTATAACTGGCGAAGTGAAAAGCGAAGAGCTTCTCCAGCACGGCATCAACCGCATGAAGACGGTCCTGTTCCGTATGAAAGAAACGAATTACATCACTGACACGGAATACAATGAAGCTGTCGCTTATGACATCACAAAAGACTTCCGCACAGGGGAATCCAACTCCTATGAAAGATACCCTTATGTCACTGCCGAATTGCAAAATCGCGCAAACCGCATCATCATGGATGTGCTCGCGGAACAAGATGGCATCGATCCTGTAGAATTGACAGAGAACAATAAACTATACGAAGAATACGCTATTTTAGCGGATCGTGCTGTGCGTTCGAACGGCTACCGCATCCATTCGACGCTCAACAAAGATTTATACGATGCACAAGAAAAAGCGAAAAATGCCTATAACGGTTATGGAACGACGTTAAGCATTCAAGCAACAGATGAAGACGGCAAAGAAATCACCAAGAAGTTGCCTGTGCAGGTCGGCAGTATGACCGTCGAAAACAACACTGGACGTATCCTGAGTTTCGTCGGCGGGCGCGACCACAAAATCGAAGAGTTGAATCACGCGACCCAAGCATACCGGTCAATCGGGTCGACCGTTAAACCGCTTTTGGTCTACGGCCCCGCGCTTGAATTCGGTGCAATAGGCGCAGGCAGCCCGGTTGTCGATGTTAAATTCAAAATGAACGACAATGGTACAAGCTATGAGCCTGCCAACTTTAGTCCATTAAGCGAACAAGGCATCATGCCTGCGCGCAATGCGCTCGCTGAGTCCCAAAACTTGCCTGCTCTCCGCTTGTTCGCACAAATCAAAGAGAAAATGCCAATCCAGTATTTGATGAATAACGGCTTCTCTACTGTAGTGGAAAGTGAAAACTACAATGCATCTGGTGCCCTAGGAGGCGGGATCGAAGGTTCTGTCGAAGAATTGACGAGCGGCTATGCCACTCTCGCCAATGGCGGCAAAAGGGTGGAATCCCACATGATCTCCCGCATCGAAGACGCAGATGGCAACATCATCTTTGAGCAAAAAGTCGAAGAAAAAGAAGTTTATACACCTCAGGCCGCTTACGTTTTGACAGATATGCTCCGCGACGTATTCAAAACCGACCGCGGTACGGCAAACCGGGCAAATGGCCTGCTTAATTTTGGCAGCGATTTTGCCGGTAAGACCGGTACCACTCAGGAAACACGTGACGTGTGGCTGGTCGGCTATAATCCGAACGTGACGATGAGCGTATGGCTTGGGTACGATAAAGAAACTTATTCGCTCGACAATTTTAAAAACCAGAACTTGATGCCGTCCGTCCGTGTAAACCAGCTATGGGCGAGCCTCATGAATACAGCTTATGAAGTGGATCCGAAACTCGTCGGCACCAAGGAAAAATTCAAGGAGCCTAAAGGCATTGTCAGCCGCTCGTTCTGCGGCATATCCGGGCTTGCCCCTGGCAAAGCTTGTACAGCCGCCGGACTTGTGAAGTCGGATCTATTCATCTCGAATATCATGGTTCCGACTAAAGCGGACGACAGCTTGACATCAGGTTCTTATACCACTGTCAATGGAAGCCGGTACGCA